>JAJFUN010000085.1 GCA_021372375.1 Pelosinus sp.
TGTCTACGCTTAACCGCATGAGTTACCTCATACCGTCCAAGACTCGCTATGAATGGTTTGCTGAACCTTGTTCAGCGGGGTTCCCACCCGCTATATGATGCACCCTTCGCTTGGCGCACGGACTGGAACCTTGTCCCTCTATTTTAAATTGGAAAACTAGCTCAGCACCTTTGTTGCTTGGGACTAGGTTCCTGTCCCCTGGGCCAACTTTTAACTCCATAACACGCCAATAAATATTACACAAACATAGTCAGCCGCTTCGCTAACCATGCTCTATCACAAAAAATAAAAATAGATAGGAGGGTTAAACCTCCTACCTATCTTCGCACCATCCCTATAGCATTCCATACACGACAATCTCAAACAACTTATTCCAATCTTAATGAATTTGACTCGCCTGAGCAGACTCTAGATGGATCACTGAAAAAACTTGTTTCAAACAGTCCCTAATTCCACGACATCAATACCTTGGGTGAGAGGATTAAACCGCTTAATGGTAAACAAAAAACACTACCCTGATCCAGAATACTAACCACTTGAACACTTCAGAAACCTTCGACTCTGAAATACCTTGGTTGATCTCTAGCTCACTATAAGGATGGTGCTTATCTAGATAATAACATACGCAGAGTAAATTGACAAGACCACTTGTCTGAATTTTAAATTTTCTTTGCTAATTTAGGTCATTCCATAATTATTATTGTTTAACTAGAGAGCATTACTTCAGAAAACAGCGGGACCGGGAACAGGTTTAATTAAATTATTCGAAAATGAAACCTCGAAACAATGTTCCTGTCCCTGGGCCAACTAATCGCAAGGATACTGTCCCTTGTAATGTAGCGATGATACACTGGCTTTAGGTAAAACATAAGCAATAATTACAGGGACAAAGTCCCTGTCCGAAACCACTGAAAAAGTCAATGTTATAAAAATAATATTATCAAGAAATTTTATCGACCCACAGAATTGAGTTTTAACTTTCTTTTTTCATGTTGGTATACATCTTAGTACCCCCTAAAAATGCCTTAAGGATACTCTTTCAGTGGTTTCTCCCTGTCCCTGCGTCCCTCCGTCAACATCGGCATCTGAAACCTTAATATCAAAAAACACTTCATAACTTGTGTGTTCAAAAGGCTTGTACCTCGTCTCAAAAATATCCCTTTTAGTGTTGCTTTTCATAATGCTAATTATTTCCTGAAAACCATTAATAATCTTTTTTACTTCCCACACAGTTAAACAAGTACCGTTCTCTTGAATTTTATAACTATTTCCGCTAACATCAAACAAGAATTTAAAAGGTATCCAGCATTGGCTATCAGGCTTATCGTTAGAAATATCTATGTAGTCATTAAGAACCAAATCTAATTGCCAAAATATATTCCGTTCACGGTTATATATTTTAGGAATACTAACACCTCCCTATAAGAACATTAGAATGCCCATTTATGGTCCGATGGCAAACATTCATCACATAGCAACTTACCATCAACAGTAGCACCATTACAAATGCCTGCAACCGTGTCTGGTTTTTCTCTGTCAGTTGTCCATTGCCCACATTTCGAACACTTACCGCAATTTAAATTCTCTGGCACTAAAACTAAAGATGATGTACTATTCCAATGTAGAATTTTTTCTCCGTCCTCTATTTGTAATCTCCTGGATTCGCATAATTTATTTTCTATTTTATCACGCATGCCATCATCAGAGTTTATTTCTGCTTCTGATAACTCCACTACATAGGTAACTTTAATTAATACTGTCTTTTTATTTTCCATAAATCCCCCAATTCAATTTCGTTAGGAGCTATTTGTATTAGCTTTAATATTGTATTATACCATCACTTTTTTGGACCATATTGGGTTACGCGGGGTTTTCTTCATACAAATAATACAGGGCGTAAATTTGCCCTGTATTATAGGTTTACCTACGGTTTTGTTCAAAATCTCAATAATTACGCTGTGCGGTATTGTGGTGATAGACGGACTAGTGCTTATTATTTGTTGTCAATATCAAGCACTTTGCTAAAATTACACTTGGAACATTGAACTTTATGAACTATTCCCTCTTTCTTCTGGTCAGAGATGACATCTTCTGATGTAATTTCTGTTCCGCAAAAAGGACAATTAAATGGTAACTCAATAGACATTCTACTTCCCCCTTCGTGATTTTGATTTTGGCTTTACTAACTTTTCGCATTTCTTCCATATGGTGTTTTTGATAACTTCTTTAGAAATCCTCATAGGGTGTCATGGGGACGAGGTTATCGACATAAAATTAACTAAAAGATGAGACCATGGAAGACTCACAGGAACATTGGTACCGTCTTATTATTTTGACAATCCCCATTTGAGAGACTTTTCCAGTGCTCCTTTTCGGCAATATCCCGAGATTTGGATGACTATCTTCCATGGTACCCAGACATTCAGAAAAAGTGCTCTTCTAACAAAACCGATAAATGAGATTGTCGGTTTTGTTTTTATCTAGCCACCTTCTTGTTTGACGCTTACGAATTAAAATCTTCGAAGCTACTATACATTTGACTAATTTTATTTATGTCCTTATTTTCCCCATCCCAATTTATCCCGTTCACTTTTTTGTATCGACCAAATAATAATCGACGCCCGTCTTTTTAAGTGATTTTATAAGTTGCTCTATTTCAACTCCATCCTTCAATTCATCTCGCAGGAACTTTGCTTCATTCTTAGCATCTAATTCAGAAAAACATTTAGATTCATAAGCCTTTTTGTTTCCGATACCAATACGAACTCTATAATATTCTCCTTTATTCTTATAAGTAACTTTTCCGTTTTCCATTGTATACCTCCAATTAGTATAGTCTTCCTTCGTCCTTCCGCCCGCTGGCGTACAATATAGGGACTCACGGGGACGGATCCGCCGAGTTAGCTACCTAGATTCATCTATTTTGTAATATTTGTCATTAAAGCACAAAACCCCTGCCAAATTAATATAAATTTAGCGGAAGTTTCTCAAAACCTTCCTCAACAGTTTGTCCTATTTTATGAGTAAGCAAGGGGACAGAAGAATGTTCCTAATTTGTCTCAAAAAAATAAAACCAGAGTGATTAGTGTGAGGAGACAAGCCCGAAAGACTTAGCTCTACAGTTTAACCAAGAATAGCTATATGTCACGATCTCGATTAATCGCACAAAAATTAGCTTTATTCCATAACATGCCACTAAACATTAAACAGACTTCCGCAATGATTTGACCAATGTCCGATTTAATAGGTACCATAACTCACCCGGTTATGTAACCATTTAAGAAATTTTTGGTCTTCCTTTTTCGATTCAGATTTAACCAAATTCCAAAAAGTCATTAATAGCTCTCTCTACGGTTGCAGTAGCGACTTTTTCAGCATATATTTTTGCATCAGTTATGACTTCGCTGCGACGTTTATAACTTGGGTTGAGGATAAGCTCGGCATATTTTTCGTCGTAAGCTTCCTGATAAGCTTTACCATAAACATCTGAATGAATTTGGCGAATGCGAATTTTATCCCCCGAGGTAAGTAAAACCTCCCAATCTGCCCTTTCCTCCTGTAACCGTTTTTCATAACTAATGGCATTATACATCATTTTAAGCCCCCGCCTGCAAACTTCAGCTTTCGAAAGTTTATAAATTTCGGCACATGTTTCTAGCATTTCTCTTTCAGTTTCCGAAAACCGTAATTCAATTCTAAAGTTTTTGGGAGCATTTGTGGGTCTACCTGTACGCGACATAGAATCCGTCACCTCTTAATCATTTTTTAAATATTACGTTTATATATTTATATTATATGTATTGCATGTCAATATGTCAATCAAAATATTTTTGTATATTGATATATCATTTTATAATATTTTGTACGTATATATATCCTGAATATCCCCGGAGTTTCAGCGGGCATTAAGCATTTCGCTATTGTGGAAGAAAGGACAGGTTGCTTCCCCTCTTATACTCTATCTATTACACTTTTAGATATTACTGTCATTCTAACTAATTGCCTTTTCGTTATGCCCTCTATTTTTTCATTTTGCGTATTTCTTTAGGGTGCCCTTTTCAGCCTGATGTTTCCATCGTACTCTTATCTGATAAGTTTCATGAATAAATCTACAGCAATATAAAAGCCTCTGCAACATGTTTTAAACAGTTTTACAGAAGCTATAGATATACTCTATATTCAGCTTACTATTATCTATTTTTACCAATAAGACAGTTCACCCTAATTAATCATAAACTAAAATGTTACTTTAATGGACATACCATCAATGGCATGTACTGTAGCCAATGCTTAAAAATATAGGCTTATCTTCTGCTATAGCCTTAGCAAAAGCTTCTTCCCCCCAAGGATACCAGTCAACCGGATTGTACGCATGCTGAAGCAAATACGGAGATTTTTCGTTGATGAGACGATTCGCAGTCTTTTCCATAAAGAACCTCCTCAAAATGCAGCTAAACTTAAGTTTATTATCTCCATTATAGTACAAAACTGACGTGGAAATGCTAGCCACGTCAGTTTGCTAATGGAAACACAAAGAACCCGCGAATGCAGGTTCTCTGTGTTTTACGACAGTTATGCCGCCACATCAGATAGATTGCAGAACCGCCTTTTTGCTTTAATTACTAAAGCATTTGTTTCGCTGAAGTCACGGTTACTTCCAGGATGGCACGCATCCAGCTAAATTTCTCTTTCATACGATCAAAATCTTTCCCGGCTGTAATAAAACGCGTAGACCCTGTCACGATGAACCCGGTTCCGGTTCCTTTGTACCCTTCGATTTCTTTGCTGGCAATTGAAAGAATCATCTCGTTGCGGCTTTTTAAATTCTTTTCTGTTTTGTTATAACCGTAAGCTGGGATGAGCAGTTTGTCATCAGGAGTAACTTCGATATAGCTATTCCAGGTATTTACCAGGTGAGGGCCAGCTTCACTACTGGTTACCATGGAGACAGCTCCGTCTGCAGGATGAGAAAGTATAGATAATAATTTTTCGTTTAACATGAATTGTACGTCCTTTCCGAGTAATAGTTTGCGTTTGGTTTATTAACTATCATTAGTATGTCCACATTATAAAATAAAGTGACAAAACACGAATATCCACAGCTGTCCTCCTAGCCATTATTTATTATTTATTTTTACACCTTCCTTAAATAAATCCCCCACTACTTCTCCCAAATCATAGTAGGATGCTCCCATCATAAGCATGGGATTAACCTTTAACGGATCTAGTTTGCCTTCGGTCAAACACTTTTCATCAGCATATACAGCCGCAATCTCACCAAAAAACATCTCAAACCCAAACATTTCGATACTATTAACTACTTTGCAAAGTATATTCATTGGACATTCTTTAATCATGGGCGCTTTCCCTGCTTCATGATAAAAGGCTGTAAATAATTTAGATTTATCTGTATCTGTTCCGGAAACTACACCGCAATAATCGGTTAGTTTTACCATATCTGCCGAAGGAATATTGACGCTGAAATAACCGTTTTCTTTTACCCCCCGCGTTGAAAAATGGGTGCTTTTCAGGGAAATATAAAGGATAGCATCAAGACTCACTACTCCACACGCGCCTATGGTGACGTAATTGGGCTTTCCACCCACATCTACTCCCGCAAGTACGGTAGGAAACGGTCCAAACGGTCGATTAGACAGCTTAACTTTTTTCACTAAAACTCCCCCCTTTAACTTTATAGCTGCTGCTATTGTTATCTAAAATGCGAATACAAAATGACGCGAATTTAGCAAACTTTATTATCTCCAATATAGTACAAAACTGACGTGGAAATGCTATCCACGCCAGTTTGTTAATAGAATCTTATTATGAAACGCCTTTTATGATATTTTTAGGCATGTCAGCAGAATCGTCCTCGTTGACAGCCTCGATGCACAACAGGCAACCCATTTTCCTTTTTGCTGTTTTACTATGACATTGTCCCCATATCCCCAAAATAGACAATCCACCACTGAAAATAATTCATGCCTAGCACGAAGCACCCCTAAAATGGTCTACTTATTCTCACGTAAATATTCTGTAATCGTCTTATCCCCAATATACAGTTCTTCAACAACACCTAGCCCATCTTTTACTCGTACGGCAACAGCCCCTTCTTTTCCGGCAGCTCTTGTATACGCCTGTTCCGCAGAGGATGCCAAATCTTCCCGCATATAGAAACGGTTAAAGGGCAATTGCACACTGGCGGTATCGCCTTTAAGATAGATTACTTTTACTTTGAGGTACTGCCCCGTTTCCGGTTGCGCAGCACTTACTAAGCTTATATAAGCATAACCATTTTCGTCAGCTGCGATAGAAGCATAGGCAGTCTGCCCATACTGCAAATGAGTTTCCGGGGCAACCTTTCCCTTCATTTCTTTGAAAGAAAGCCGAACATACCTCCCCCGAAGTGCATCATAAGGGTCAACTGGAGCAGTACGCCAATAATATTGCTGACCTGCTGTTAAAATGTTTTCCCAGTGCCACATCATATATAGCGGTACAAAAAGCTGCAAAACAGCTACAACAACAAATAAGTTGAACTTCAACTTTTCTCTCATTTCACGCCCTCCTTTTTACGGCGCGACAAAATAAGATTAGCCGCAAAGAACGTACCACCCAACATAATAAAGACCGTACCACGTAGAATAAAGCTAAAATTTATATCAAAAAACCGTAATAATATAAGGGCTGCAAGCATCAGCATACCTATATTTAGTTCGCCCTGTTTAGTTTGCCGTATCGCTCTTATAATAAAAGTAATGCTCAGACTTAAAAAATATACATTAAACAAAAGTACAATCCACGAA
Source organism: Pelosinus sp. (assembly GCA_021372375.1). Lineage (GTDB taxonomy): Bacteria > Bacillota > Negativicutes > Propionisporales > Propionisporaceae > JAJFUN01. Next base: position 6,807 of record JAJFUN010000085.1, read on the forward strand.
ATAGCTATTTGACTACATCCCATCAAATACCCTATCACCGTCAGTAATGGCAAAGCAGCAACCAACGCCATCCATCTGTCATCTCGTCTAACCACTAAAGTACTAAGTCTAATTACAACCGCCAGCGCAGCAGCTAACAAAAAGTATCCCAATGTATCAATTGCAAGGGGGTGACGTGCCAAATTCCTCCACACCTCATTGGTGGTTAGTACCAAGCTAATGCCAACTACCCCTAAAAAGCCAATTATTTTAAAGGATTTTTGCCCTACCGAAAGGGAAGCATCAGTAAACCAATGCACACCACCAAAAAAGGTTATCACAAATAAACATGCAAATTCCAGCAAGTAGCCTTGCCCCATATACTTACTAAAAGCAATACCACACCACACATAAGAACAAATTATAAATATCCAAGAGGTAATGACCGCAGCATTCGCATAGCGGTTACTACGCAGCAAATTCCAATAGTAAGGAAGAAACGCTGCCACCAGTAGCCATATCCATTGTTTGTCTGAATTAGTTTCCGCAGTATTAGCAAGCCACACCGTACTGCCAACCAGATACATAACTGCCGGAGCATGAGCACGAAGCAAATAGGGTAGCGGTATGGAAAATAGCATCCATAAATACATAAACCCCGCAAAATCATCAGACAAATGATACGTCTGTCCAATCAAAGCAATGGAAGAACCCAGCGCAAGCATCAAAAAAGTAGCTGCACTTTCCCGCCATACTGCTCTATCCATTTTATACTTGACAACAAAGCCAGCAATAAGCTCTGCCAGCACCAAGATACCTATCGAAATTGCTGCTCGGCTAACTCGATCTAGCGTATCCCAATTATGCCCCAAGAGCAGAATAATGCCTAGCCCAATTAATACCGCTCCAATCAATCCAAAAACAAAAGTAGACGCTGTCCGCCCCATTTTCTGCCCATTTACATTATAATATGCTTTGATTTTTTCTGCATTTTCTTCAGAAAGAATGCCTTCATCAACCAACTTTGGCAGTTCTCCATAAAGCCATTTTACAGCCTTGCGACTCACACCATCAGCTCCTCACTCTATATGCTTCGATTTCTTGCCGATCACCTGGCGTAGTTATAAAAAGACGACCCCAATTCACTATTTATTTCCCTTTATATTCCCATTAAAATGTAAAAAATCCTGCTAAATTATTAAATTGGCAGGATTTTACTTATATTTTTGCTATCTTAAATTGAGGAAAGTAGAATATGCGCTTTATTCTAAATAGAAACTTATTAATCCAATCAAAGTCACTATCCACTTTGTATGTACCCCGGACTTCAAGCCTCTCAACAATTAAACAATTCACCCCTGACACCGAACGCCTCTCCTAAAACTTGACTGTTTTTTTCTTATATATAACTAGTGTTTTAGCAAAATAATCTCCTATACTTTGTCTTTTAGTTGAGCGAAAAATATTAATTACGGATAGCAGAAATAAAGTGAAGAAATCAACAGTCTTAGCAATGCAACGAATTAAGACCGCTTTATTGGAACATACCTTTCCATTTTCCATAATGATTTTAAGACCTAGTATCATTTTACCCGGTGTTGCACTAAAAACTTTTTCGAATAGCAAAAAGTAACAAAAGAAAAACGTAGTACCACCTATAAGCCCTAGCCCTAATTTATATATGGGAAGCAAGGAATATAGCGCATTTGTTACACATATGTCTATAATGTTAGCTAAAGCTCGTATAGGAATGTTCTCTCCCATTAGTCTGGAAGTGCCATATTCTAAAGCACATTCCTTCTTGGGAAGTTTATCTATTAAATAGAAGCCACCTAAAAAAATAACTAGACTGACGCCGAAAATAATTAAAGTGGGAAGTCCTTTACTATTTGGAGCATCACTTGCCATGACAGAAACAACTAATATTAACGGAGATAATATTATTACAATGGTAGTCCACAATGTATGGAGAATTCTGTACAAACCTAATGCCTCCTAATTTTATTGTTTGGATTAGCACAGTACCATCTTACCAATATTTCCATAATTAATCAAATAGAATTGATAGTTTTGTCACCCAATATAACCCTTTTGTTAAACTAGCAACGGCTATTATTTATGCATATGGTATTCTTTTTTGATAGTATCCATGAGCTACAGCAGAATTAGCCCTCCGATACAACTGTAACTTTGTATTTTCCATAAAGCCAAAATAATTCCTGCCCAATTATACAGAAATTAGGCAGGAATTATTTTGTTAAAGGTGTCTATTATGAACATGCCATCAATGGTATTTTCTGTAGCCGATGCTTAAAAATATAGGCTTATCTTCTGCCTTTGCCTGTCTCTCGGGACACTTTCCCAGTCCCTATCAAAATACTCCAAACCAAGGTTTGTCCATTGCTATCCGCCCCCAACAATGCTACAATGAAAATATATGAAAGGAAGGCGCTTACCTTGACGAATGAAGAATTTCAAAAACTTGTATTAGAGCAGTTTACTGAACTAAAAAAGGAAATAGCCGTTATAAAATCAGACATGGCTAGTAAGACCCAGCAAAACGAAACCACTGATATTGTTAAGGCGATACAGCACAATACTGAAGTTATAGGCGCTAAAGTTGATGGTCTGACCGTCACTACTGCCAGCAAGGAAGCCGTGGCCGACCTGGATGCAAAGTTTGATGTATTAAATAAACGCCTATTCCAACAAGAAGCTGATTTACAACGCCTGAAAAAAGCACAATAACTATTCAAACCATCCGGCCAGCATGCCGGATTTTTTATTGGAACGAGTCACTTCTTGGAGACCCTGCAAAAAAGGTAACATCCATTATAGGAACAAAATCCATGATGATATTCAACTTTACATAAAATTGATATTTTCCTTGTTATATGTTAATAGAAAATGTATTAATTAGCCACAAGAAAGAGGGTATTTAAATTTTTCATTGAATATTGGTAAACTATACAAATATTTCTACCGGGAGGAATTAATGGACTACATATACTTACCAATTCTAGGCTCATTGCTCGGAACCATTACTATTATTCTAATTTATATATACTTGTATATAGTTTATCGCGAACGCTACATAGGTATTTGGACTTTAAGCTGGCTTTTACTCTTATCACGCTTCGCTATTTTCGATTCAGGCATACTCTCTTGGAAGCAATCTTACCTAGGCGTTACCACCTATGGGACATTAACATTAGTTAGTACATTATTGTTTTTGTTAGGAACTCATATCTTTGCCAATAAATCATTTAATATGTGGTGGATATATAGCTCTATTATTATCTTGATCGTAAATGCAGCCATAAACATTATAAACCCATTTTTACAGTTCAAATTGTTCTTGCCGATTGTCTTTTGCTGTTTTATAGGCTTATGGATTGGTATAATTTTTATAAAAAGTGTAAATCGACAAGGAATCGGACATTTAATTACTGGTTACGCCTTTATATTATGGAGTATTCTCAGCATATCCTTACCTTTCACAATAAATGGTTGGTGGTCATCTATTGCGTATATTCTGGGTGGTATCTTACGCCTAACTATTGCTGTAGGCACATTAGTGGCATACTTTGAAAAAACCAGAGCCAACTTAGTAAATAATGAAAAGAAGTATCGATTATTAGCTGAAAATGCCATTGACATCATTTACCGTTATCAGCTATTACCGGAAGCAAAACTGGAATATATAAGTCCCGCCGTATTTACCGCCACTGGTTATAAACCAGAAGAATATTATTCTGACAATACACTATTTTTTAAAGTTATACATCCTGAGGATCGATATCTAGTTAATAAATTTATCAACGATTTACCTCATTCCCTGGAATTAACATTGCGTCTCGTGCGAAAAGATAATACTACCTTGTGGATTGAACAAAAGTGCGTTCCTATCTATAATAAAATGCAGCAAATTACAGCCTTGGAAGGTATTATTCGAGATATTACCGCGCGAAAAAAGCTGGAGCAAATGTCTACTGTATATGACCGCATGAATATGGTAGGCAGCATGGCAGCAACTGTTGCACATGAAATTAGAAATCCGATGACGACAGTACGCGGCTATTTGCAGGTTCTCAGCGGAAAAGTAAAATACCAAGCCGATAAAGACAAATTCAACTTGATGATCGAAGAAATTGACAGAGCAAATTCAATTATCCGAGAATACCTTTCGTTATCACGAGAAAAGGCGGTAAATTTCAAACAATACTCATTAAATGATATTATAGAAGCATTGTTTCCTTTGATCCAAGCGGATGCTAGTTCTGCAAAAATATTCTTAAAACTTGATCTTGCTGAAATTCCTGCACTATTGTTAGATGAAAATGCAATTCGTCAATTATTGCTTAATCTAGTCCGTAACAGCATAGAAGCAATGACGACAGGCGGGAATCTGAGTATTCGCACCTTTCTAGAAAATGATAACGTCGTTTTAACTATTAGTGATCAGGGATCAGGTATTCCTGCCCATATACTGGAGAACTTAGGTACGCCTTTTCTTACTACCAAAGAGACTGGTACAGGCCTAGGACTTCCAATTTGTTACCAAATAATTCACAAACATAACGCAATTATTAAAGTTGATACCAGCCCAACGGGAACAACCTTTCTCATTTATTTTAAAATGCTGACATAAGAATAATTTAATTTTGAGCTCTTTTTTAGGATGTAGCAATACTCCTAAAAAAGAGCTTTTTTGTGGTTAAATCTAATATTTATACCAAATTATATACTTAATTGTATTTTATAGGATTTTTCTCTTTTTTTCCGTATTTTCACTTAAGGAGGTGATAGTCATGATAATGTAAATTCCGGCAATGAACCTTATTAATAAATATTAAAGGAGAGATCGTTATGTCAAAAAGTTATCAAAGCTTAAGCTCGTGCCTGGAAACAGAATCTGAGGAATCAATTAAAATTAGTATCGCCAAAAGATCCGAAGAGAAAAGAGAAATTTATCATTTTCGTTATGAAATTTATGTAGAAGAAATGTCTAAACAGCTTACAGAGGCAGATCATACTAATAAATTACTTTATGATGATCTTGATGAACAGGGCCTCTTATTATGTGCAAAAGTTGGCTCTAAAATAATTGCCACGGCACGAATTAATATTGGTCCGGTGACAAATTTCCCGCCAATACTGATATCCCAATTATCATTAGATGTATTTCAAAATCACAAAAATAGTCTGAATTTTTCATATTGTTCAAAATTAATGGTAGCCCCTTCTTATAGAAATTCGGCCGCAGTATATCTGCTGATTGCCAAATGTTATGAACTTTCTTATGCTAATAACGTATCATTTGTCTTTGTAATCTGCAATTTTCATTTGATACGCTTTTATGAAAAAATGGGGTTCCATCGTTTTGGCGGAAATTACTTTATTCCAGGCTATGGTTTAATGACTCCGCTTGTTTTTTCTATGGATGATATTCAGCATTTACGTGTGATTCGCTCACCCTTATTTCGTATTGCCCGCAAAAATAATTCACCAAATCTTCAAAAAGCCAACTGGTTTCATGAAAAATTTGTTTCTGCTTCGCATATTATTAATAGTCAATTAGTAACAAAAGATGAATTATGGTCTACTTTATGCAATCGTTTAGGTTTTATGCCAACTAAAGGTATTACTCTATTAAAGTCACTTTCTGTGGAAGAAGCAAAAAATTTTCTTCATTGCTGCGGAACAATAGTTCAGTGCAATCCCGGTAATATAGTTACCAAACAAAGCAACATTAGTTACTCTTATGATACACTTATCTCAGGAAAATTACGGTCATTAACTTTTATTAATCCTGTTAAGGAATACGCTATATCAGGACAGCACTTTGGCGCTAATGGATTAACCGAACACGAGCTGCATAATGAAACTATTGAAACTGTTGATACCTCTGAAATATTGGTATTGTCTGGTATCAACTTTCGTAAATTTTTATACTCGAATTTAGATGCTGCGCATAAGATTATAAGAACTATCCACGGCTAAAAAATTCAATTATACTAGAAATCAGGGGGGCGCATTAAAATATTGCACCCCCCTTGCTTATTTAACATCAGTTTAGCAGAAATTCCTTTATATGGCCACTTTTTCACGGCCTCGCATCAAAAAACCCTTCCCGAGTAATTCTACGTCTTTGCGATGAGTTTCAGCCTGCTTGAATATCGTATGCATAGCTTGCTTAAGCTCTGCCATACGTTCACCTTTTAATTCTTGGTCATGCTTAGCTTGTAAAAGGTCGCCCTTTATTCTTTCTAAATAACCATACCCTGCCATAAAATACGCGTTCATAGCCTCATTAAATTCAGTCCGCACATATTGATCAAGTGATCGCCATATTCCATCCGAGTCGTCAAGAAACACCTTTTGTAAAATTCCCAGTACATCCTTGGTATATATTCTATATACTTGTTCCTTATATTGATATTTATGTTTATGTTCGTGACTCCACAGTGTATACCATTTCCGTTCAAGCATGACTCCCATTTTCATTACTGATTCTCTTTTTATGGAGTTATAAAATATTTGTTGAGGATCAAAACTTATTAAAATTGATGGACTCGGAAAGTCTACTTTTACCGAAAATGCCTCAAATAATCGCTCCCCGGCCGTTTCCAATACAGTCTCAAGCGGTCTAGTAAATTCCGCCCCAATATTCTCTAATACCTCATCAACACTTTTTTTAGCCTCCTGCTGTATAACCCGTAGTTTAACGCTAACTGCCTCGATTAGTTTTGCAAGCATCTGCCGCGCCTCTGCTTCCTGTGAAAAATCTTCATAGTTATATAAATTAAACTCAAATTGCATTTCCTCCTCAAGCAGCGCAGCACTGTTATCAACAAGCAAGTAAAATTTATAGTGCAAGGTTTCTATACTATTATCAAATATAGTCCGCAAATCAGTACCAACTTTTTTTACTAGACTAATGTCTTTTTCAAGGCATGTTATCTCATTTTCAATTGTGTCAATCCCGCTAGTAAGCGCGTTAATTCGCAGCAGAATGCCATCCATTATTTTTTTATCATAATCCAGCATTTTAGCAATTGCTGACTTCAAGCTCATTACTGCTGCATTTTCAGAACCATTTTTAATTATTTCAGCTAAAGGATCATCAAAATAGCTACTTTTCCATAACTTGTTAGCTCTATATTCCACTTCCTGTATATCATCAATTTCACTTTCCCAACAGGCACCTAAAGCAAGTTGGCCAAAGTCTTCGATCCATGGATTGGTTTTGCAATTGGATAGTTTTCCATTAGCCCCTAGCTCGCTTAACGCTCGATTAGCCAGATAAGCATATTTACTGGAAACAGGAAAAACCCGTTTCTTTCCCCCTTCTTCTGCAAATAATTGTGTTGCAATATAAGAACGCAGAGTTTCAACACTCATTCCGTTACGATCTTTTTGGTCAAATTTATTTACTAAAGCAAACATGCGATTTTGCGTTATGTGTGTTATCGCCTGCAGGGACTTATATATCTCTAGCTCAGCTTCGGCATTCATTTGCGTATAGTCAAGAATAACAATTATTGCCGATGCCTTTTCCACTTGCTCTGTTACAATATTTTTTAAAAAGAACTGTCCTGCTTCATTGGGACCCGGCGTATCAATTAGGGTAAATCTTCCTTGAAAATTTTGTTCTTTTAAATGAAAAAATTCTACCTCAATACGCGGCAAGTCTTCCATTTTACGATAGTGATTTAAATACAATTCAGCATCTAATCCTATATCAACGGAATTACATAAACGCCATATATCATTTATATATTTTAAAAATGTAAAAATTTCCGTATTCCCTTGATAAAACTGCCTAACTTCCTTAAAAGATTTATCTATGATTTTCCGTATAAGTTCTCTTCCGTCCATAGTGTTATAAAACGAAATCTGATCTAACTCTCCAGCAGCTTCTTTCACTTTTAACTTCTGATGTAAAGTATCGATTATTTCATTAAATGGCTGAGGATTGGAAAATACCAACTCCGGCTCTATTTTGCCGGCGCAATGTGTAATAATTGTCGGCAAAATTGTCATGGGCTGATTACGGTTAGGCAGCAGTTCATTTCCTATGATAGCATTAATTGTTGTAGATTTACCTGACTTCATTGTACCAATCACCACAAACGTTACTTCGCTGCGTTTAACCTTATATGCTTCATCTTTAATAACATTCGTCCAATGTTTTATGGAATTTTCACTTAAATTACCCTGCTCATCACAATTATTAAACAGTCCTGGTGTTTGTAAAAGCGGTAAAAATATTCCATCGGCTTGCTCATTTATTAAACGCAGCGTCTCTTTAGAAATAATATCAATAACCGTTTGATACAAGTAACATACCTCCCGCCTTTAATAATTGTGCTTTAGCCTTTAGAAAATACAAAACCATCGCTGACAATATAAATTCTCAATCTATCAAAATAATCCTTCCTTTTTTATCTAATTTTTGTAATAAATGTTTTTATAAGAAGTTCTTTCAAATGTGGTTACAGTTAAAAGGAGCTGTTCGCATTAGTAATGATATTACTAATGCGACAGCCCCTTTGCCTTTAATCAATATAATTAGACGGGTAACAAACATTGGGATACGTTTATTAATGCTTTGGTGTCCCTCAAAAGCCATGCCTATTTTTAGTCTTTTCCTTGATAAACTTCCGGGCATTTTTCATGCCGCCTACTTCTTTAAACATAGTAGTAAACTTTTCAGTTTCAATTTGTTTAGAACTCAGGCCCTCATACTTAGTTTCTTTTTGTAGCTTTATATAATTTGCAAGCCTGTCAGCAGGCAGCAAGCCCTCACGTATTGCCTCTTGTACTGCACAGTGTGGCTCACTTGTATGAGTACAATCATGGAATTTGCACTTTTGGGAGAGTTCATCAATGTCCGCAAAGGTTTTTGCCAAATCCGCATTTTCAATTCCAAGCTCTCTCATGCCAGGGGTATCAATAACAACGCCACCGCCGGGAAGAAGCATTAGCTGACGTGTTGTTGTCGTATGCCTGCCTTTGTCATCATTTCGTATTTTTTTTGTTGCCAGGACATTCTCGCCCATAAGGCGATTAATCAAGGTGGATTTGCCTACACCAGATGAGCCGATAAAGGCCATTGTTTTACTTCTATCAATATAATTTTTGACAGGTAAATATCCATCCTCACTGCTACTAGAAGTAATAAGTACATCAGCCCCGCAGGCAACAGCCTCAAGTTCGGCCATTTTTTCTGCAAGATTTTCGCATAAATCAGCCTTGGTAAGCACGATAACTGGAATCGCCCCGCTATCCCAGGCAATGCCCAAGTAACGTTCTATTCTACGAAGGTTAAAATCATTATTAAGCGACATACAGATAAAAACCATATCTATGTTTGATGCTACAATCTGCTCGTTGTTCGCTGTCCCGGCGGCTTTTCTAATAAAAGCACTCTTTCTGGTCAGGACATGATGAATAATTGCATTTCCACCGGCATCACAATTTCGATCAAGCATGACAAAGTCGCCTACTGCTGGATAATCTGATAAGGCTTTTACAGCAAAACGAAACTTGCCGGAGACTTCTGCTGTTACCTCGCCACTTTCTGTTACCACTTTATATAGTTCTTTGTATTGCAAAATTACCCTGCCAATATAAAAACCAGTATATAATGTCGCCTCCGTAATAAATCTCTGACTAAGTCCGAAGCTTTGCATATCTATTTTGTTCATTCTTTATCCTCCAAAAGTTTTTCCTCGTAACCTTTGGGAGGTTTATACACTACATTATTTTGTACATACCTCCCGGCATGTTACAATATCCGCTGTACTATGTTTAAACATAAAAGCAACTCCCTTCTTTAAAAAGATATGTAATTTGACTTGCACCAATTTGATGCAACTACATGTCATCTTTATTATATCGCACTAAATAAATTCTATATAAACTATTGCCATGAAGGCTCCTATTATTCACAAGTAATGAAACGATTTACAGTCTTTTCCACAAACAGCCTCCTGAAAATGCAGCTAAACTTAAGTTTATTATCTCCAATATAGTACAAAAGTGACGTGGAAATGGTACCCACGTCACTTTGTTAAGTGCCCGTTCCTAACTGTCTTTCATTAACGAAACCGTCCGTTGACACATTAGTCTTGGGGAGAATCCCCGTGTTCCTCTTTATCCGCCAGGGCCGAACTGACGTCTTGTGTTGTCTGGTTCTTTTTTAACACCCCAGCCTGGATCAACTGCTTGATGATGTTTTCCTGCACGGAAAAGGACTGGATAAAACCTTCGAGCGGCATAACAAGCCGCTTATTGATTTCCACCACCGGCTGGCCGTTGTCGCTTTTTAGATGCGGCTGTATTGTCATCAAATCAATTCGCACGACGTTGCCGGTGACATGCACGGCACTAATGGCATCTGCAAAAATTTCCTGGTTCATAAATTCTTCCTCCTTAAATCTCGCCGCCAGTTCGTCTTTAAACCGGTCGGCGGTTTAGTTATAACATTACTACCTTACCTGTTGTCCTGATCAGCGTTATTTGAATCGGTCGACAAAGTCCCTTCCAGGTTAATGCCCGCGCCGCGAATCATAAGCAGCGGATTACTATCATACGTCAAATACCCCCTGCCGGAAGCACCGTCAAATATCCCCCGAATTAAAGGTGCCGAAGCCCTGTACTGGCTCTTTAGCGTCAATGCACCTTGGTACCGTTCTGAGAACTCAAGCAAAGGCCTTGTTACAGTCAAGAGGCCATTAATATAGGTAATATTATAGTTGCTCGACGTGTACCCTGAAGGAATAATAAGATACTTGTCTTGACCCGCAATAGCCGAGATGCTGAAGGTAAGTGCACCACCAAGAGATGCCGGAGTTTCCCCATTGACAAACCCGGTATAAGAAACGTTAAAGATAGGATTGGCAGCACTTGCCACATCTTCATAAGTTTTGCTAGTAGATAGCGCCGTAATAGTCAGGCTGATGGGCGTAATGGCAGCGCTTGTATTTACGGTTGTTGGCAGCAAATAATTGCTGGTAAGGGTATTCGCATTATTTGCCGTCATAGTAACGCCGGACAGGGTCACAGCTTTATTGCCACCGACATTTTTGTCGCTGAACGCGCTGCCTGTATAACTGATGGTCAGCGATTCACCTGCTACTAAATTGCCAAAGGCAACGTTAGTCACAGTAGCAGTTGTATTGCCATCATAAGCTTTGTCCTGAGCCGTTGCTATCGCCGTCAGCTGCCGCTGGCTGATATCAGCAGTTGCAGCTACCATTGTCGGCAGCAGATAATTGCCTATGCTGGTATTCGCATTGCCTGCTGCCATGGTAACGCCGCTTATAGTCACCACTTTGCCGTTGCCGGCATTTTTATCGGCAAAGGAGCCAAGCGTATCATAGCCTGCGGTTAGGGCTTCGCCGGTCACAACGTTGCCGAAAGTCACGCCGGTCACGGCGGCATTAGTATTACCGTCATAGACTTTGTTCTCGGCTGTCGCACTGGCTGTCAGCTGACGTTGGCTGATATCAGCAGTTGCGATTACCATTGTCGGCAGCAAATAGTTGCCGGTACTGGTGTTCGCGTTGCCTGC
>JAJFUN010000093.1 GCA_021372375.1 Pelosinus sp.
TGGCTGTATACGGCAAAACGGCAAATGAATCCGGCGCTAGCCTTCAGGCTGGCTGTCTGCCGGGATGCATCATCTCTTGTCCAAAACGGAATAATACTAAGAATCAGCAGGGAGCGCTTTTTAAAAGTGTGCTGGGTGAAATTTTAGGTACTAATAGTTTTGAAAAAATAGCTGACATCAATCGGCTGTGTGATGATTATGGTGTCGATATTATGGAGTTTAGTAAGGCTGTCAGCTTGGCTATCAAGGCTGGCGTACTGGAGGCCGGCAGCAGTCAGGGGGTAATTGATTTAGTGCAGCAACTAGGGCAAAATACGTTGCTGGGCAGGGTCATTGGCAGCGGTATGGAGATTGCCGGCAAAGTTTTCGGTGTTTTTAGTATAGATACTAAGCAGAGTAGCCATAAATCTTCTAAGGATACAGCGCTTACGGCAGGGCTGATTGACAGCATGGGACTATGTAATGCTATTACTGGCGTTCTTCGCGATAATCCAGAGGGGCTGGAAGGTGTTATAGAGATGTGTAATGCACGGTATGGCTGGCATAAAAGTCTGCACGAGTATTTGGAGCTAAGCAGATAAGGGGGGAAGCAAATGGAGTTTTTGCAGTGCATTTCATTAAAAGCAGCCCAAGATTTAGTAGTAAGGAGCCTTAAAAGAGGTGCGGCGGGTGAGGAAAAGGTACAACTAATTGATGCGGCTGGACGCATTGCCGCTCAGGATTTATTTGCTGGTGAAAATTTGCCGCCTTTTGATCGCTCTACCGTCGATGGCTTTGCTGTAAACAGCAGGGATACTTTTGGCGCCGGGGAAGCGGTACCTGTTCTTTTATCAATTGTCGGTCAGGTGGCAATGGGAGAGCCTTCACTACAGGAATTACTGCCAGGGCAGGCTGTGGCAATTCCTACAGGCGGTATGTTGCCAAGCGGCGCAGATGCTGTTGTTATGCTGGAGTATACCGAACAAATGGATACAGATACGCTGCTTATATCGAGAGTTGCCGCGCCGTTTGAAAATGTCGTAAAAAAGGGCGAAGATGTTTCAAGTGCCGATGTGCTTGTTAAGCATGGACAAACCATTCAGGCGCAGCAAGTGGGAATTTTAGCTGCCTGCGGGTACTCTACGGTGCCGGTTTATAAACAATTAAAGACAGCGATTATTTCTACAGGGGACGAACTTGTTGCTGTTAGTGAAACACCTAAAATGGGTCAAATACGCGATATTAATTCGTATTCACTGGGCGCGATGCTCAAAGAAACTGGGTGTATTGTTACCTGCATGGGGATTGTTAAGGATAACTATGAGGAGTTTGTGCGTGCAGTCAGCTGGGCAGCCAAAAACAGTCACTTGGTGATTATATCCGGCGGCAGTTCGGTTGGTGCAAGAGATTATACAGTAAAGGCCATTGACGCTTTGGGCGGGGTACTCTTTCATGGTATTGCGGTAAAGCCAGGTAAACCTACCATCTATGGTATGGCGCATGGTATTCCGGTATTTGGCCTCCCAGGTCATCCGGTAGCAGCCATGATGGTCTTAGAGCAGCTGGTTAAACCGGCGGCGAATTTTCTGATGGGCAAGGAAACGCGCCAGCAGGGGGTTACAGTATGGGCTCGCTTACTGCGTAATATTCCATCGGCGCCTGGCAGGGATGATTTTGTAACTGTACATGTAAAAATTGAAGAAAATAGTTACGTCGCTGAACCGATATTTGGTAAATCAGGCCTTATTCATACCATAGCAGAGGCCGATGGAGTTATTCATATTCCAGCGGAAAAAGGCGGCCTTTATACCGGCGATTTGATAGAAGTCGCACTACTGAAAAACTGGCTTAGGGAGGAGGAAGCATTTTGAGCAAAAACAAGGCATATTTACATTGTATTGAGCGGCAAAAGGCGCAAAGCTTGTGGCGGCAAAAGCTGCAAGCCAGCAAGTATTTTGATGAATTCTTGGTAGAAACAATGTCTGCCGCCAAGTCACTAGGACGCATTACGGCAAGCTTAATCAAGGCCAAACAATCCGTGCCGCATTATAATGGGTCAGCAATGGATGGTATTGCAGTATGGGCAGCCGATACGTTTGGCGCACTTGAAACATTACCCAAACAGCTAAATCTCCTCTCGCCTGGTCAGCTATTTAGAGCTGGGGGTTGTTATCTTGTTGATACAGGTGATCTTATACCAGAGGGTACTAATGCCGTAATTATGATTGAGGATGTGCATATTAAGGATAACAAAGCAGAAATTGTGGCAGCTGCCGCGCCATGGCAGCATGTTCGCATTATCGGCGAGGATATTGTCGCCAATGAGATGGTCGTTTCCGAGCATAAACTGATAACGCCTGAAGATATTGCGGCGATGCTGGCTGCCGGCATCGAAGAAGTGTTAGTAATAAAAAAGCCAAGGGTGGCGATTATTCCTACCGGGGATGAACTGGTAGCTTCAAGCCATGAACTAAAACCAGGTGCGATCCTGGATGTAAATTCACATATGCTGGCGGCTGCCATTGAATCTTGGGGCGGTGAGGCTAACTGCTCCGCCATTATTAAAGATCAGCGGGCAGCGATTAAGGAAGCTGTTGTCAGCAGTCTGGCTGTTTGTGACATGGTGATTGTAAACGCTGGCACCTCGGCCGGGACAGACGATTATACGGCTGAGGTACTGGGGGAATTAGGCGAAGTTATTGCGCATGGCATTGCCATCAAACCAGGCAAACCAGTAGTTTTAGCAATCTGTCAGGGCAAGCCAGTTATTGGCCTACCGGGGTATCCGGTATCAGCCATGCTTACAGCAGAACTTTTTGTCCGGGATGTACTGATTGCCAGGCAAAGGCTGCCTGGTATAAAAGCAAAGCTTGTAGAAACAACTTTAGTTAAGCAGGTGGCTTCCGCGATTGGGGTCGAGGAGTTTATCCGCGTTTCTGTCGGCAATGTGCAGGGAAAAATGGTTTGTGTTCCGCAGGGGAGGGGGGCAGGAATGCTGTCTTCTCTCACCAAGGCGCAAGGTGTTATCAGTATTGACGCCGCCTCTGCCGGTTTAAATGCCGGCGCGGTAGTAACGACGACACTTCTTAGGCAGGTAGAGCCGCTGGATACTGTTTTGGCCATTGGCAGTCATGACTTATCACTTGATTTACTGGGGGTATATCTGCGGCGTGCCAGAAATAATATTTCGCTGTTTTGCGCCAATGTCGGCAGTATGGGCGGCATTATGGCTGTTCGGAGTAACGAGACCCATATCGCAGGCATTCATCTTTTGGATGCGGGGACAGGTGAGTACAATCTTTCATTTGTACAAAAATATTTAGCAGGAACCAATTGGGAGCTAGTCCATCTGGCAATGCGGCAGCAAGGGTTAATGGTGAAACCGGGGAATGCCAAAAATATTAAAGGTATTAGTGATTTAACGCGCCAAGATGTGCGTTTTATTAACAGGCAGCGCGGTTCGGGGACAAGAATGCTCCTCGATTACGAGCTGACTAAAGCTGCTATTGATAGCTTCAGTATTGCAGGCTATGAAAAAGAGGTGGGCACACATATGGCGGTGGCCGCTTCGGTGCTGGCGGGTGCTGCTGATGTAGGGATGGGTGTTAAGGCGGCAGCGCTGGCTTTAGGGCTCGAATTTATCCCGGTGGCGGAGGAACAATACGATTTGCTGCTCAACTTTGCCGCGGATGACGAGCGCCGGGAGCTAGTGCTTGCTATCTTAAAATCACCTGAATTCCAAAATGAGGTAGAGGCGCTTGGCGGCTATGATTTAAAGCGAGCAGGCGAGATATTAATTGGAGGGAGGGCTTGACTTGATGATCGAGGTACGGCTCTATGCTACGCTCCGCAGTCTTATTCCCGAGGCGCCAAAAGGGGTACTGACGGCCAATTTGCCTGAAGAAAGTACAGTCGAGGGATTGCTTAGGGAAATCAAAGTAGACCCGGAGGCAATCCATATGCTGATGGTAAATGGTGTAAGCAGTTCGTTTGAGCTAGTGCTAAAAGAAGGTGACAGGGTAGGTTTATTTCCGCCGGTAGGAGGGGGCTGATATGTCAAGACAAGAGACATTGGCGATGCTTAAGGCGGGAATAATGCCGGCCAGATATCAGCGAAATGCAGGAACAATCGGTATTTGCGGTCAGCTCAGGCTGCTTGAAGGCAAAGTGGCAGTTGTTGGCGCTGGCGGTCTTGGCGGAAATGTTATTGAGCTATTGACAAGGCTCGGGGTCGGTTATTTAAAAATTATTGATGGTGATGTGTTTGCTGATCATAATCTCAATCGGCAGCTCCTTTGTACAGAGGAAAACTTAGGGATGAATAAGGCGGAGGCTGCTGTGAAGCGGGTGGCTGCTGTCAATTCTGATGTGGTGGTCGAGGCTTTTCCCTATTATCTTAACGAAGAAAATGCTGCCGAGTTACTAAGCGGCGCCGCGGTGGCAGTGGATGCGCTTGATAATATCCTTAGCCGCAGACTGCTCTCTCAAACGGCAGAAAAACTGGGGATTCCTATGGTGTATGGTGCTATTGCGGGTTTTACAGGGCAGGTTACAACCTTATTGCCGGGCGATAGTCTTGTAGGCATATATAAGTCTTTTAAAGACAATAAGGGTATTGAAACAGTGCTCGGAAATCCTGCGCCGACTCCAGCGCTGGCAGCGGCGCTCCAAGCACAGGAAGTGGTAAAGCTGCTTACCGGTACAGGCGAGCTACTACATAAAGAGCTGCTATATTTTGATACAGAATTCAACATTTTTGAAAGATTAAAATTTAGTAAACAGGAGGACATAACATGAAACGGTATGCGTTTATTGGATTAGCAGTACTCTTTATGCTAAGCTTTGTGGGCTGTAGCAAGGTGGAAGAAAAAAAGGCGGCGCCGCCACAAAATCCTGATGTTATTTTGTCTACGACGACAAGTACGCAGGACAGCGGACTGCTAGATGTCTTACTGCCTGCTTTTGAAAAGAAAACAGGCTATAAGGTAAAAACTATTGCTGTCGGCAGCGGACAGGCGCTCGCGATGGGCGAAAAGGGAGAAGCGGACGTACTCTTGGTGCATGCGCCGGATGCCGAAAAAAAGGTTGTGGCAAGCGGTGCGGCGATTAATCGGCGGTTGGTAATGCATAACGATTTTATTATTGTCGGACCAGCTGATGATCCCGCCAGGATTCGCGGCAAAACAGCGGTCGAAGCTCTTAAGTCCATTGCACAAGGCGCTAAACTTTTCGTATCACGCGGTGACGATTCCGGTACTGATAAGATGGAAAAGAGCCTATGGAAAACTGCTAATATTAAGCCAGCAGGCGCTTGGTATTTGGAAGCGGGTGCAGGTATGGGGCAAACACTAAAGATTGCTGATGAAAAGAGGGGTTATACCTTAAGCGACAGGGCTACTTTTTTGGCGCAGCAAAAAAATGTAGCGCTGGCGATAGCTCTTGAGGGAGATCCGAAACTATTAAACATTTATCATGTTATGGAAGTAAATCCGGAAAAGTTCGCTAAAGTAAATAACGCCGGCGCTAAGGCGTTTGCTGATTTCCTGCTGTCAGAGGAAGGGCAGGCTTTGATTGCCACTTACGGCAAGGATAAATACGGCCAGCCGCTATTTTTTGCTGACAGCGGAAAATCAGAAAAAGAGTTTGGCCTTTAGAGGTAATTATGGACGTACTGAGAGAGGGAATTAGAGCAGCCGCTCAGCTTTTATCTGCGGGCGACCCGGAAATTATCGAAGTATTGCTACTTACCTTTAAGGTATCAGGGGCGGCGACGCTGATTAGTGTGCTGCTTGGTGTGCCGTTAGGGCTCTATCTTGCGCTAAAGGAGTTTTACGGCAAGCAGTTTATCAAGGGAATTGTTAATTTTGGCATGGGCTTGCCGCCTGTAGTTGTCGGGCTTTTTGTCAGTCTGCTTTTGTGGCGTTATGGGCCGTGGGGCGAGCTGGCGCTAATGTACACGCCGACAGCCATGGTTATGGCGCAAACGCTCATTGCACTGCCGATTGTTACCGGTCTGAGTTTTGCGGCCATTGTTAGTGTCAATCCAAGGCTTCGCCTGCAGCTTTATTCTTTAGGCGCAACTTCCAGGCAGGTAAACTGGATGCTGATTAAAGAGGCGCGGCTGGGCTTAATTGCGGCAGTTATTGCCGGCTTTGGCCGGGTAGTCTCGGAAGTGGGAGCTGCCATGATGGTTGGCGGCAATATAAAAGGTCAGACCAGAGTACTGACGACCGCTACTGTAATGGAAGTGGGTAAAGGAAATTATGACACGGCTTTGGCACTTAGTTTTATTTTATTAGTTGCGGCATACAGTGTAGTGGTTGTGCTCACTTGGCTGCAGCATAGCGGAAAGCGTGAAATATTATGAGCCAATTAATAGTAGAGCTAAAGCATGTCAGGGTGGAGCGCGGCGGACGAAATGTCCTCACTATTGAGCAGTTTGCCTTAAGAAAAGGGGAACTAGCTGCAGTCGTTGGGCAAAACGGGGCGGGTAAAAGTACTATTTTGCAGACCATTAATCTTCTTTGTCCTTATAAAGGAGAGATTGCTTTATTTGGCCAAAACGCTTTAAAGTGCAGTAAAACAGAGCTCCGCCGCCGCTCAGCTCTCGTATTTCAAGAGGCTTTGTTTTTACAGAGTACCGTTTTAGAAAATGTAATGTGGGGACTTAAAATTCGTGGTGTAGCCAAAGAGGAATGCCGGCAAAGGGGCCTGCAGGCCTTAAAAACCTTTCACTCTGAGCATTTGGCGATGCGTAAGGCACATGCTTTATCTGGGGGGGAAGCGCAGCGGGTTTCTTTAGCCCGTGCACTGGTGCTCGAACCAGAACTATTGCTGCTTGATGAGCCCTTTTCAGCGCAGGATATTACAGTACGCTATGAGATGCTGGGAGAACTTAGAAAGTTTGCCCAAGCTAAAGACATGACTGTACTCTTAGTTAGCCATAATTTTGCTGATGTGCTGCAGTTTGCTGACAGAGTAATGGTAATGATTGCCGGACAAATTGTCCAAGCTGCTGCGCCGGAAACAGTGCTAAGGCAGCCGGTAAGTGTAGAAGCTGCCAGATTAACAGGCATGGATAATATTATCCCCTGCATGGTTTTCGAGAATAGTCAAGGCCGGTGTATTAAGCTTATAAATGGCATAACATTTCCTTGTCCGCCTGCTGTAGCTAATTCGGTAACCGCCTGCTGTCTGCCAGGTGATGCACTTTGTATCTTAGCTGACCCGCTAAGTCAGCAAGGTAATTCGAGGGTTATTATCAAAGGCATGATAGAGCGAATCGTTCCGGCAGCGGGGATGTATCAGATCTTCATCAAAGCGGATAAGCTGACTTTGGTCGTAAGGACAGTACGGGACTGTGCGCTTAGGTATCAAGGACATGAGGGCCAAGAGGTTTCGGTAGCGTTTGATGCTAGTGAGGCTCATTATATCTAAGAATGGGGCATAGCCTATAAAAAGGGACTGTTGCACTAAGTAATTAGTGTAACGGCCCCTGTATTCAAGTCTTTTTATTTTTTGGTAGGGGCAATCCCTCTGTGGTTGCCCGCATAGAGGCACTCTAACAAGAAGAAACTAATCTGTGGAACAAGAAGAATAAACTTATAAGCGATGCCATTCTTTATACCACAGAAAGTCTATTCACATCAGAGCGTTTGTACGCGGGCAACCACGGAGGGATTGCCCCTACATTTGATAAGCGTAACCATAGTGCCAGGAAAGCTGTCGCACTGATAGCGACAGCTTTCCCTTAGTGCGGTAGCTGCTTTGCTTAGAAGTTAAATACTTCGTCAATTTCTTCTGGGGTAAAATCCCATGTTGTGTTATGCGGCGGCAGCGGTTCATATTCAAAGAACTCGGGCAGCCGATCATGGGCACTGCCGATACCGGCCGCCTGGTTAAAGGCCCGCTCGACCTTCAGGATGGATTTTCCAAGTGCGGTGACATCATCGCCTGTGAGGGCAAGGCCATATTGGGCATTAATCATATCAATCAGCGCCTCAAATGCTTCCGGAATGTCAAGGACAGCAAAAGCGATAAAGAGGCAGCAGCCGGTACTGTCAACGGCAGCAGTGGCGATTTGCAGATTTCTGGAGAGCTCGATTTGTCCTTCTTTTTTGAGAGGATCAACAAAGCCGCCTACTTTTAATATATTTGTCGCTACACTGTAACCGGCAGTGTGATCAGCTCCCATAGGAGTTGTGGCATAGGTGAGGCCAACTCCTTTTACCGCGCGGGGGTCGTAGGCAGGAATAGCCTGGCCTTTCACGGTCGGTACTCTAAATGAGCCGCAAAGTTTGCCGACAATTTCGGCGCCGCCGCCCAAAATACGGCCAAGTGGCGTGGGCACAGCAATTTGTTTTACTGCATCAAGGGCTGCCTTGCCATCGCCTAATGGGAGGAGGCCTCCGGCCATTGCTACGGCAATGGCGACCGAAACATCAATACTATCAACGCCAATATCGTCCATTTCACGGTCAATATACGCTATTTCATCTAAGTCTTTAATACATGCATCCGCACCAAGCGCCCAGACTGTTTCATACTCAAAACCGCTGGTGATATATTTGCCTTTTTTGTCAGGATACCACTGGGAGCAGTGGATAATGCAGCCGGCATGACATCCGTGGGAAACCTTTCCATCACCGCCGCGCTCTTTAATATTGGCGTTCATTGTTTCACCGGAAATGGCTTCATGCCAGTCAGCGCGTCCTGCGGTAAAGTTTTTAGTGGGCAGACCGCCTGCTTCATTGAGTATATTGACTAACACATCTGTACCATATGCGGGCAAGGCTTGTCCGCTTACCGGATGACTGATGAGTGCTTTGGCAAATACTTTGGCCGCGGCCTTAAACTTATCAGGATCTTGTATTGCAACGCCTGGTGCATTGGTGTCCTCAATAATCAATGCTTTTATTTTCTTGGAGCCCAGAACAGCGCCAAGACCGCCGCGCCCGGCACTCCTGATGTTGCTTTCGGGATCTTTAAAGGAAATATTGGCTGTCGGCAAACGGTGTTCACCAGCCGGGCCGACTAACGCCATGCCAACATGGGACCCATATTTGGCATTTAAAAGTTCAATGGCTTTATAATTGCCTATGCCCATTATATCAGCGGGCGCTTCTTCAATGGTAAGGCCATCGATGGTAATCTTTAATACATAAAACTTGTCATCGGCAGGCATTCCCTCAATGGCGATAGCCTTAATCCCCATTTTGGCCATTTTTTGCGAAAAGGTGCCGCCAGAATTGCTTTCTTTAATGGTGCCGGTTAAGGGGCTTTTGCTGCCGACGGATATGCGCCCGGAATTAGCGGCATTGGTACCAGTAAGAAACCCGGGGGCAAAGATGATTTTATTATTCTTACCTAGGGGATGACAAGTCGCCGGAACTTCATCGGCAATAAAGTTTGAGGTAAGGGCCCGGCCAGCTATTCCTTGGTATTTATCAGGAACAGCGCTGATAGTGACTTCCTTGGTGGTCATGTTTACGCGGATAAATTTGCTCATAACACAATCCTCCTAAATAAATTATTTGGAAAACAAAAAAGAGGCGCTAAAAAATAATTTTAGTACCTCTTCCTTCGCACAATGGCAGGCATGATAATTGCTCATCATCCCTATCGTTTATTATTTCCCTGAGGGATATAATAAATCGGAAGCAATATAAGTTGTTTATATTGTATTTCGACTTATATTGCTAAAATCCTTTTTTAGAAAAGAAAGAATTTTTAGATAGTTTAACTGTCTGAAAGGGGCGAATTAAGCAAAACTATTATCTGGTGTTTGTCAGTATAATGGATTATAATGGAATTAAATTATGAAAAGTTAGAGAGGATGGAATTTGATGAGAAAAGTACAGAGGTTATCGCTCGCAGTTATGTTTTGTCTGGTGACTATGCTTGCTTGCGTCAATGTGGCAATGGCAGCTGAGGATAATTCCAGAGCAACTGTAATTGCCGCCTATCGTAAGCTGGCTGAGGTAACAAGCTATCATATGACAATGACCGGAAACATGTCCATGTCTATCGAAGGTAAGGACTTTCAGGCAGCGATGAATAGTGAAATGGATATCTTGATACGGCCGCTGCTTTGTAAAAATAATATGGATATGACCTTTAACGCTAATGGGAAAGAGAAGCATGAGTCCATTGTTCAATATGTGGAGAGATCGGGAAAACAGATTCTTACGTACTCTTATATCAATGGCAAATGGGCGCGGCAGTCTTTGCCGGGCGGAGAATATAACCCGGCCCGTGATTTTGGGGATTTTGTTAAGGCAATCAAGTCCGCAGTTTTAGTTAGCGAAGATGATAATTCTGCTGTATATGAGGTAACGGCAGACGGGAGATATTTAAAAGATAGTATGAAAAGGCAGATGGATTCAATCGGTTTAAAAAAAATGGGAATGGCAGATGGACTAGTGGGGGCTCTTGGAGACTTAACTTATACCATAACAATTGATAAAAATGCCGGTACTATTTCCGGTATGGATTTGGATTTATCTCCATTTTTGGTGGCTATCGGCGATAATATGGCAAACCAGCTGCCGGGGCCGGAAGAAAAAAAGCAGGAACTACGAGAGATGTTTAGTAGCATGCAAATGCAAATGAGCTTTACATTATCCCAGTTTGATAGCATTGAGCCGTTTACCATTCCGGACGAAGCACGGGCTGATTAAATATTGTTAAAAGGGGCCCTGTACTTTGGAAAATATTTCAGGGTTATTTTTGCAGCTGTTAAAAAAGAAAGGTTTTTTCCAACAAAAGCGAGAATACTATTTTGTTGATAGTATAAGAATATTAGGGAGGAAGTTATATATGGAAAACAACGAAGAAAAGGGCCAGCAGGACAAGATTCAGGAAAAGCTGCTGAAGACACGATCAATTATTATTTCGGGCGAAATCAACCAGAAGCTAGCAGAAAAAGTAATGATACAGCTACTTTTGCTGCAGGAGATGGGTGATGAACCGATTAAGCTATATATTAACAGTCAGGGCGGGCATGTCGAAGCAGGCGATACCATTCATGATATGATTCGTTTTGTCAAACCACGGGTTATCGTGATTGGTACAGGCTGGGTGGCCAGCGCCGGGATTACGATTTATCTGGCCGCTGCGAAAGAGGACAGATATTCTTTGCCCAATACCCGCTATATGATTCATCAGCCACTCGGCGGCGTAGAAGGTCAGGCCGCGGATATCCGCATTGAGGCGGAAGAAATAATCAAAGTCCGCAGTAGAATTAATCAGTTAATCAGTGAGGGTACAGGGCAGCCGCTAGAAAAGGTACAGCAAGATACACAGCGTAATTTCTGGCTCAGTGCTGAGGAAGCAAAGGCATACGGCATTACAAATAAAATTATCACCAAATATACAGATTTACCTTAACTTTATAACGAAAAAGGGTTGTGTTGAATTTCAACACAACCCTTTTTCGTTATAAACGTTTATTTAATTACCAATTCATAGTTCATATCTTTTTTCAGCCAGCGGCTATGACGCAGTGCCGATTGAATTTCAATATCCGCAGGTTCTTTCAAAATCGGCTTAATGCAGGCCTGGGTATTTGTGCAGTAGGCTTGCAGTTCTTCTACCAAACCCATTTGCGTAGTATCAAGGCTTTCTGCTAAGGCCAGCAGCAGAGCCAATTTTCGGGCGGTCTGCCAGTCATGCTGATCAAGAAATTCCGTATAGCTCCGGCTGCGAAAATATTTAACCGAAGGATTGTGATGCCAGCCGGCAATAACCGCTGCCAGCATTTGTTCGCGATGCGTAAGACCAAATAGTCTGGCATTTTCTACTAGGTAAGCACTGTGCCTGGGATGATCATAATAATTAATGGTAATACCAATATCATGCAAGAGGGCGACAACAGAGAGCAGTGTTTTATCCCGGTCAGTTAGTTCAAACGCTGCCTGCCAACCGTCAAATAAGGATTCGGCTAACTTGCGGACATGATGGGAATGCTCAATCTCGCCGGCGGAATATACCAGGGTATTGGTCGCGCTGTTCATTAAAATATCTGACGCCACCTCCGGCTGACCGGTGCGGGCATAATAATGCTGGAAAAATAGTCCCTCACGGACGCCGCAGCCGCTAATAACAAGCTGCGAACTTTTGGTGAAGTCAAACAGACATTTTACAATATTTATACCAGCTAAAATAATGTCAGCTCTTTCGGTACTAAGACCAGGAAATTTACGCCGCTGCGCCAGAGAGGTTTTTAAGAGGCCTTTCCACAAATCTTCAAAGGATATAACCCCCAAACGATAATTATGCACCTTGGGGATAGGGTAGTTCTTGCGGCGCTGATCCATTTTTGCGATATTACGGGCTGTGCCGCCTACGCCGATCAAAGGTACATGGAGATCTGTCAGCCAAGGCAGTTTTTTGAGCTGCTCAACAATAAAATTATGCAAGTCATTTATTTGACTGTCGGTAACTTTGTTGCGCAAACCGAATTTTTCCGTAAGGGTTACAGCCCCAAACGGGAGACTGACAGATTTTATATTTTTACGGTTTTTAATCAAGGTAAGCTCGGTGCTGCCGCCGCCTAAATCAAAGAGTACGGCATCGGCAATGTCTATGGTATTAATTACCCCTAAAAAGCCTAGCTTGGCTTCTGCTTGGCCGCTGGCAATCGTAAGGACAATGCCGGTTTCTTTGGCCACCATTTGCAAGAATTTTTCCCCGTTATGGGCATTACGGGCGGCGGCAGTAGCTACGCCGATAATTTTATCTACTTTGCAGATTTGGCACATATGCGCAAATATTTTTAAAGCCTGCAGCGCCCGCTTTATGGCCTCAGGCTGCAGCTCAAGGGTTTCGGTCATACCTTCGCTCAGGCGTACTGCTTCCTTTTGGTGATAGACTAAATTGTATGCGCCGCTATGATAAATGTGCATAACAATTAAACGCGCTGAATTTGAACCAAGATCTATAATCGCTACACGTTCCGACAACATAAATCAACTCCCTATTAAAATATTACCATATTCAAGTGAATGAAGATATATTTATTTTTTTCTGCAAAGCAAGCATAATATTTCAGGCTGTTGGCTGTGACTCGATAGTTGCTTACTGTCGAAACATTACTTAGTATTTGTAGTTTTAAAAACCTTTACATAAATTTAATAAAGTTAACAAATTATGTAGAGGAATTCTGACATAGCTATGTAGAATCAGAACATATGGGGTGAAAAAAATGTCAAAACAAACGCCAAATTATTTTGGAGCAATCCATCTTGGTTCAGAAACGGTTGGTTTACAAATTGTGGAGTATACCACTCTGCATGATGCCAAGGTTATCGAAGGAGCCGGCCGTCAAGTTGCGCTGGGGGAAGAGACATTTAAGACAGGGAAGATTAGTTTTAGTACAGCGAGCGAGCTGTGCGAACTATTAAAAGGTTATCGGCGACTTATGACTGAATTTGGCGTAAGGGATTATCGAGTGGCTGCTACTACCGCTATCCGGGAAGCCGAAAATCAGCAGTATATTATTGATCAGATAAAAATTCGTACAGGTTTTACCGTGGAAGTAGTTGATATGCCGCAGGAAATATTCTTTAAATATGCCGCGCTGTTTAAACGCATTGAAGAAGGGCAGGCGGCTAACGGACAGGAAGGTGTCTTGTATGTTGATATTTCCTCAGGGGGACTAGGTATTACCTTATATAAACAGGGCATAAAATATCAGCAAAATATTCATTTGGGAATACTCAGGATTAAAGAAGGTTTTAACAAACAGCAGCGCGAGTCAGCCTTTTTTACTAGTGCACTTGATGAATATATTTCACGAACCATTACACCTGTACAAGAAGAACTTGGTCAGCATAAGATCAAGCATTTGGTGCTGTCCGGTGCGGAAACACGGCTGCTTCTCAGTATGCTGGGGCGGGAAAAAGTGGGGCAGCTCTCAAAGGTCGGCCTAAAGGAGTTTAAAAAATTATATAAACAGGTAACTGAGCTTAATTTGCCGCAGATTATGGAGCGTTTTAACCTGACAGAACATAAGGCGGAAATCGTGCTGCCGACCATTGTGTTTTATAATCAGATTCTGCGGCTTACCGATGTGGAAGAAATTATTATTGCCAGTGACAATTTTATTGATGGTATGACAATCCTGCATATTGGGGAAAAAACTCAAGATGCCTGGCTGCAGGTCGTGCAAACCCAACTGGTTAGTTTAGCCAAGTCCATTGGGGAGAAGTATAAGTATGATGCAGCGCATGCCGGTTTTGTCAGTGGAATTTCTCAGCAAATCTTTGATAAGCTGGTCAAAATTCATGGGCTTAATAAGCGGGCGCAGTTATTATTAGAAGTAGCGGCAATACTTGAGGACATTGGAAAGTTTGTTAGCCTGCGCCGTCATTATTTTTATTCCTATCGCCTAATTTTATCCTCTGATATATTAGGTTTTTCCGATGAAGAAAAACAAATTATGGCTAATGTCGCGTATTATCATTCCAAAGGTACGCCGGCGCACAAAGATGCTAATTTTGCAATCTTGACGCGGGAACAGCAGGTTATTACGGCCAAACTAATTGCTATTATTCGCTTGGCTGATGCGCTTGACAGTACGCATCGGCAAAAAATACAAAGCTTACAGCTCATGGTTAAGGGAAATGAATTAATTTTTAAAGTAAGTGCAAATGAAGATATTTCGTTAGAAGAATGGAGTTTTGCGGATAAGGTGCAGTTTTTTGAAAGTGTATTTGGTATTAAGCCAATATTAAAAAGACAGTAGGTGATAACATGTTTAATAAAAGTGAGTATTTTGTAAATCGCGAACTAAGCTGGCTTAAGTTTAATATCCGTGTAATGAATGAAGCCGATGACAGCAGTAAGCCGTCCCTAGAGCGGCTTAGATTCATTGCTATTACCAGTTCTAATTTGGATGAGTTTTTCATGATTCGTGTAGCCGGGCTAAAGCACCAGCAGGACAGTGGGATTAATAAGGTGGATGCGGCAGGGCTCACGGTAAACGAGCAGCTGCAGGAAATTAGTCAGGCTGCCCATGACTTGGTCAAGGTACAATATCGTTATTGGCGAAATATTATCAAAGAGCTGGAAGCAGAGCGTATATTCTTTTGTGAGGTAGCTAACTTAAAGAGTAAGGATCGTCTGTGGGTGGAAAACTATTTTAAAAGAACTGTCTATCCGGTGCTCACGCCCATGGCGCTTGATGCCGGACGTCCTTTCCCTTTTTTGGCTAACCGCAGTTTAAATCTGGCGGTCAGCGTCAAGCATCCTGAGGAAGGATTAAACATTGCTGTTGTACAGGTTCCGGGTGTACTGCCGCGTATTGTGGAAATTCCGCATGATGATCATGGCCGGCGGTTTATTTTTTTGGAAGATATTATTACTTTCTATATGGGACTATTATTTTTTGGCTGCACCATACAAGAGATTATGCCTTTTCGGATTACCCGCAATGCCGACTTATCGATAGATGAAGAAGATGCCGAAGATCTTTTGGTGGAGGTAGAAAAGTCACTAAGACAGCGTAAACGTGGTCAGGCGGTACGCTTAGAAATTGAAAAAAATGCCAGTGAGCCGCTGCGGGAATTTTTGCGTGAGTCGCTAAAAATCGAAGCAGCCGACATTTTCGCGATTAATGGCCCGATTGATCTTACCTCGATGATGAAGTTTGCGGACTTATCGGGTGCAGATGATCTCAGGTATACTGCTTTAGCGGCGCAAACACCAGCTGATTTTATCGGTAAAGAGGAACTCTTTGGCTCCATTCAGGAGCGGGATAGACTGGTCCATCATCCATATGAATCATTTGAGCCTGTTGTTGAATTTGTGCGGCAGGCTGCGCGTGATCCTCAGGTGCTTGCTATCAAACAAACATTATACCGCGTAAGCGGTAATTCACCGATTGTATGTGCGCTGGCTGAGGCGGCGGAGCGGGGCAAGCAGGTAACGGTCTTAGTTGAGCTTAAGGCGCGCTTTGATGAAGAAAACAATATTCTCTGGGCCAGACGTCTTGAGGAAGCAGGCTGTCATGTAATTTACGGCTTGGTGGGCCTCAAGACCCACGCCAAGATTATTTTGGTAGTACGGCAGGAAGCTAGCGGTATCAAGCGGTATATTCATATGGGAACAGGCAATTATAATGATTCGACAGCCAAGATATATACAGACCTTGGCTTATTTACAGCTAATGATCAGTTTGGCGCTGACGCATCAGCCTTCTTTAATGTACTGTCAGGTTATTCTGATCCGCCGGTCTGGAATAAAATTGTTGTGGCGCCGCTGGGGCTCCGGAAAAAAATTCATGTGCTCTTGGATCAGGAAATTGCCTGTGCTACGGAAGGCAAGCCGGCCCGGATTATCGCCAAGATGAATTCACTTCTTGATAAGGATATCATTATGAAGCTGTATGAAGCATCTCATCATGGGGTGAAAATTGACCTCATTGTCCGGGGCATTTGTGCGCTCAGGCCCGGCATTAAAGGTATTAGCGATAATATTACCGTACGCAGCATTATCGGCCGCTTTTTAGAACACAGCCGGATTTTCTATTTTGCGGGCGGCGGTGATGAAAAGGTGTATCTGTCAAGTGCTGATTGGATGCCGCGCAACTTAAACGAGCGGGTCGAGCTGTTTTTTCCGGTTGATGATGAACGGCATATAAAAAGAATAAAAGAAATTTTAGATTTGATGCTCAAAGACAATCAGCGTGCGTATACTATGCGTACAGATGGGCTGTATCGACGGGTGGATAAACGTGGCAAACTGGTAAATAGTCATGACGAATTATACCGGGAAGCCAAAATAGCAGCGGCGCTGCCGGAAATACCGATTGAACAGCGGCTGCAGCCGTTATATCGCAAAGACCTATAGAAAAGACTGTTACAAAAGGAGTGGTAAGATGCGGGTCGGCTTGATTGGCCTAGGGCGAATGGGGCAGGTACTGGCAGAGAAACTTCAGGGTAAGGTTGATTTAGTTTTATATGATAGAGTAATTGAGCGCGTAGAGGCTTTGGCAGCAGATTCATCGTCGGTTGCGCGAAGCATGGCTGATTTTAAGGAACGGGATATTATCATATTGGCGGTACCTGATGCCGAAGTCCTAGGCTGTGTAAGAGAGCTCAACGCCCTAAAAACGCCGCTGGTTGTAGTAAACATTGCGACAAATGTTACTCAGGCCAGTCTCGAACAAACAGCTGAGAAGCCCCTTGAGTGCATCGGCGTAAAAATCATTGGGCAGGCCAAGCAAATGGCGCTGGGCGAGCGGCCTTTCATTATTGCAGATGACAGTAAACCGCAGCTCCTGCCTAAGGTGACAGAATTATTTCAGCATGTAGGCGAGGTATCGAGCGGCAGCTCTGACCAGGTTGCTATGATTAATACGCTTGCCGCCAAGGCTGTTCTTGAGGCCTGTGTGGCCATTGAAAGGGCGCTGGTGCTTCAGGGAATTACTAATCCTGCAATAATTAAGAGCGCTATTAGCCAAGTGGGGGCGGGGACCATGAATGCATACGCTAACGGCGATTTAGGGCCATTTGCCAGAGATATCGTGGCAGCAATTCGGAAGAATGCCGCGCAATAGTAATAGTAAAGAAACCGGTTCTTCAAGTGCGAAGAACCGGCTTTTTTTGAGGGGTTATTTATCAGCCCATTGCCAATAGTCCTTTTTACGATAAGCTGTACCATGGAAAACGGCAATCAATTGATTTTGTTCGTTGGTGATGTTGATAATGTAATTGCTGAGTCTGGCTTCTAGCGATACTTCCTTGGCTTCAGCCAGCAATGTGCCGCTACTCACGGCCTTTATATAGGAAATACTGGCATTGATGCTGACTGCAATTTGCCCACGCGAATTTGAAGCAATGCCAAAGGCATAATCTGCGAGGGTAAAAATTGCGCCGCCATGGACGATTTTAACGCCATTTAGGTGAAAATCCTTGATGGGCATTTGCACCTTGGCATAGCCTGGTTCAAATTTAACAATTTCAATGCCTGAATGCTTGGCATAATGGTCTTGCTGCTCAAAAAATTCTTTGCATTTATTTAACTCCAACAAATATCTCCTCCAATTTAAAACAGTATTTATTTAGTGTATGGGTAATTAGACGTGGTTATCCGTTTCTTGGCTGGCACTCATAAAATAACATGCGGATAGTATGGAGGTCAAGGCTGTATTGCGGTACAAAGCCAAGAAAAATTTTGCGCAGTAACATAAATAAACAAAAGCATAGGTTGTATTTCGTAGGTTTGTAAAATTGTGTTGTAATATGGCAGGATATATTATTTTTTTATAGAACTTAACATTGTCAACAGCTATATTCTAGTTAAAAGTGCAAGGTAAGGATGGCGAATTAGATGACCGAAGC
The DNA here is from genome assembly GCA_021372375.1 of Pelosinus sp. Lineage (GTDB taxonomy): Bacteria > Bacillota > Negativicutes > Propionisporales > Propionisporaceae > JAJFUN01. The sequence continues at coordinate 18,324 of JAJFUN010000093.1, forward strand.
CTAGAATAATCATGCGATTATTTTAGCTTGTCTATGTTGATTTTGGCCCTGAAGAATAATCAAAGTAACAGAGTGGAGGCTATAAAATGAAGCGATTTCCCATTATTGTACAAATTGTAAGCATGTTTGTGTTGGTGCTAGCGTTGATGGTCGGTGTTGTGGGTTACACCTACTATCATTTGCGAGCTGTTGGTAATGAGGCACAAAAGGTTGCTGAAATCGATTCTATGGAAATGGTGACTGCTAAAGACGCCCACACGCAGTTTACCAGGGCACTTCTCGATATGCGAGGATTTCTTTTCTATGCAGATGGTATGGATACTTATGAAAAAGGCTATCGTACCAATATTCAGGTGAGCTACGATGTCATGACCCAGTACGCTGCCCGGGCGGAAAACCCGGAGCTCAAGGCCAAGGGTGAGGCAGTGAAAAAACTGGTTGGCGATTACATGAAACTAGGGGATCGGGTTATTGCCGCAAAAAGGGCAAGTGATCCTAATCTAAATCAAATTACGACGGAAGGCCGTGCTTTAGTGGCGGCTATCGATAAGAGCTTTAGCGAGCTATCTGAGGCGCAGAAAACTTATTTGCTGGAAAAAACCAAAGAGATGAATCAGGATGTTCAGGCTCGTTCTAGGCAGGCGCTGCTGGTGAGTGCATTCATCGTACTCTTGGCACTGGCGCTCGGCATCTGGTATAGTCGCAGTGTTTCAGCACCGATTAAAGAACTGTTAGGCTTAATGGCTAAAGCCAGCCAGGGTGATCTAACTGTTAAGGCAGCTGTCATATCTACGGATGAGATTGGTCAGCTAAGTCAGGCTTTTAATGCCATGATTGATGCCCAATCGCACATTGTCAAAGAGGTTTCCAAAAGTGCTGTAGAGCTTGCGAACGCATCCCAGGAGCTTGCGGCATCTTCAGAGGAGGTGTCAGCAGCGACAAATGGTATCGCCAATGACGTTCAGCGGGTAGCTGAGGCGATGGGCGATGCTTCAAGGTCAAGCTCTGAAACATCCCAGGTGCTCATTGAACTTTCCTCGCTGATTCAGATTGCCAAGGACAAGGCTAAATCCGCCAGCGGCAACTCCGAGATTACAATAACCGCGGCAAAGGACGGCAAGGCAACAGTTACTGATGCCATGCAGAGTATGAATACAATTTATACTAAAACAATAGAAGCAGAAAAGGTAATTTCCTTATTGAATGAGTATTCTAAGCAGATTGGAATGATCAATGAATCTATTGCCGGTATCGCCAACCAAACTAATCTGCTGGCGCTTAATGCCGCGATTGAAGCGGCTCGTGCCGGTGAAGCAGGAAAGGGCTTTGCGGTGGTTGCTGACGAAGTGAGAAAATTGGCGGAGCAATCTAACACCGAGGCGGATAACATTTCACAGCTAATTAGCAAGATTACAGCAAATACCGGCAGTGCGGTTGTGGCGATGAAGGACAGTCTGACTGAGGTGGAAGCTGGTGTACAAGCAGTTAGCAAAGCAGAAAAGTCTTTGGAAAATATATTGTCGGCGGTTGCGGATACAGTAAATGATGTCAATGGTATTGCCAAGGTTACGAATGAAGAGGTGGCATCATCTGATAAAATTGTGCAGCTTATTGAAAATGTTGCGAGCAATGTGGAGAAAACAGAACAGGATTCGCAGGCGGTTGCAGCAGCGACTGAGGAAATCACTGCCACCGTTGAAACTATCGCGGCAAGTTCACAGGATACCAGCGCTATGGCGCAGAAGCTCCAAAATAATATTGTCAGATTTCAAATATAGAGCTGAAGGTGAGGTGTAAAAAATGAATTATTCAATTGAAGTCAGCGGCAATCAGGTAAACGTAATGTTGTCAGATAAAATATATGCGCATGATGCCGGAATTATCAGAGATGAGCTAATGAAAAAAATTGAGCAGGGTGCTACTGAAATTCGCATGGATCTTTCTGATGTCTTGTATATCGATAGTTCTGGACTGGGAGTACTGATAACTGTTCATAAACGGACTAAGGCAATAAATGGAAGACTTGTGTTGACAGGCGTAGGCGGAATAGTTGCGGAACTCATAAAACGCACCAGACTTGATAAAGTTCTAACCATTGAATAATGAGTAGTTGGCTCTAGGCATTGACCTGATTCATTGTCTGGGGCCAAAGTTTTATTTACTGAGTACGGAGGCATTCTTACGGTGGAACAATTTAATCCGATACAAATAATATTTGATAATATGCCATATCTGGCCTGGATGAAGGATAGTGAGGGCCGCTATATTGTAGTCAACAGGGCTTTTAAAGAGTTCTCGCATAAAAAGAATGATGAAATTATTGGGAAGTTTGTTAGTGAGGTATTTTCCGGCAGAATAGCGGCAGAATATCAGCAAGTAGATGATGCGGTGCTGGAGTGGAAAAAAACGCAATTTCTCGATCATATTTATCTGGAAGGCGTGGCAGGCACTAAATGGTTTGATACTGTTGTGTCTCCGTATTGGGATGCCAAAGGGGAATTTATCGGGACGATAGGATTTTCCAGAAGAATATCCAAACGCAAGAATCTGGAGATGGAGCTCGAACATCAAAAAATATTTTTAAGCACAATGATTGACACAATTCCAGATATAATCGTTTACAAAGATAACAGCAGCAGGACGCTTGGCTGTAATAAGGCTTGTTTGGAAAGGTTTTATGGCGCAGCAGAGGAGCTAGAGGTTATTGGCAAAACAACCTTAGAAATTTTAGGCGATGATCGACTTGCTACAAGCTGCCTAAAGAAGGACGGGGAAGTTTTCCAGTTTGACGAAACACGAAAATATGAAGAAAAATACGGCTTAATTGATGGGACGATAATTGACGTTGAAACAGTGAAAACTCCTTATCATAATAAAAACGGCAAGGTGGCCGGGCTTATTGCCGTATCACGAGATATTACGGCCAGAAAGGAACTTGAAAAAGAGCTTCTCAGGCGGGAACAGGAAACCAATGCCGAGCTTGAACTGGCGGCGCGGGTGCAACGGGACACCTTGCCAGAGCCCTTTGCCGGCAGCAAGGTGCGGGTCAATACATTATTTTTTCCGTATCATACGGTCAGCGGTGATCTATTTAATTATAAGTACATTAAAAATGAGCAAAAGCTCTGCGGTTATCTTGTTGACGTCAGCGGACATGGTGTAGCTACAGCGCTACAAACAGCTACGATTAAAATGCTGCTTGACACTTCTTTGCTGACAGGCCGGAAAATTGATGAAGATGATTTCACGTATATAAATCAAAAGATGCAGCAATATTTATATGAAGAATCGTTTGCCGGTGTCATGTACTTTGAATTTAATTTTCAGACAGCTATTCTCAAAGTCATATCCGGCGGGATAAATCTTTTTTTGGTGGCTACGCAGGATAAGTGTTCATTAATTCCGGTATATAGCGGTTTTCTGGGCGTGTTTGATGAGGCTGATGTCGAGGTGCTGACAATGTCTTTTAAGGCCGGTGAAATATACTCGATGATGACCGACGGCGTATCTGATCTAATTGAGACGCATGGTGTAAAAAGGCAAAAGGGGCTGGCTGGGTACACTGCTTGGCTTGAAGGTTTTTCTAAAAGTTCTGAGCGCAGCGACGATTGTTCCGCTATCGTAATTGAGATCGTCGAGGCTAAGGGAAAACTTAAAGTCAGCTGCAGCATGAATGACCAGGAAATTTCTGAGGTGCAGCGGGCTATCAGCGACTTTCTCGGGGAAGTGGCACCAGACTGCGCAGTTATGCTGGAGGTGGCTGTAAATGAGGCTATTAATAACAGCTTGGCCGCGAGTGGGCAGGCATTTATTACAATAAAACGAATTGGCAGAAAGCTGATAGCAAGGGTAATGGATGACGGCCCTGGCTTTGATACCGCAAGAACCAGGGGCGAGTTCAAATCAGCTGTCTGCGAGGCAATAATTGATGAAACTCAGCTAAGCGAACGCGGCAGGGGCATTTTGCTGATGCAGGCGTTTTGCGATCACGTGATTTATAATCGAAAGGGAAATCAGGTGCTGTTGATAAAGAATATAAGACAGCAGTGAGTTTGTATTGAAGCCGATTTTAGGGGTTGCCGCATTTGTGGGCAGCCCCTATTTTGCATATAAAAGCAGGTTCTTCAATTTTGAAGAACCTGCTTTTATATTATTATTGTCAGCTTACAGACGACGGCTCGAGATAGCTACTCTGACCTTATTCATATTTTCAATTAATTGTTTGGGATTTTTCAGCATAATTCCGGTATATAATAAATCAACAATAGCCAGATGAATAAGACGGGAGGCCATGGCTTCAGAGCGGTAGCGAATCTCCCTGGCCATGCCATGCAGGGAAATATCTGCGGCCAAGCTAAGCGGCGATTTCATATAACTTGTGATGGCAATGATGGTAGCTGGAGATTTTTTTGCAAGCTCAACTGCATTTAAAACATCGATATTTGCCCCGGAATGAGATACGGCTATGACGGTATCGCCTGCACCCAATAAAGCCGCAGACGTTAGCTGCATATGGGGATCGGCATAGGCCCTTACAGGGATGGCAAAGCGCATAAAACGGTGCTCAATATCTGCGGCGATAACCGCTGATCCACCAGAACCATAGATGGATAAACGCTTTGTCTTACTTAAGGCTTCAATGGCTTTTTCAAGTTCATTACAATCGAGTATTTTTAAGGTATCTTGTAACCCTTCGGTAATATTGTTAAAAACTTTTACCGGAAAATCTGCTACGGAATCATTAGGGTCAACTTCACGGTAAACTGATTCCATAGGGGAAAAGATGTCACCGGCTAAGGCAATCTTGAGTCCCTGAAATCCCGGAAAGCCAAGCTTTCTTGATAGTCTAAAAATGGTGGCGTCAGCGCTTGAAGAGGCTTCAGCTAATTCCGAAATAGTCATATGAATTACATCTGTTGCGTTTTCCAAAATATAGTCCGCAATTTTCTGCTCGGCCTTGGTTAAATCCGCATACATACTGCGAAGAATAGGTAAACAAGAAGTTGGGGATTGATTATTATCTGACATAGTAGTCCTCCTAGTGATAGCTATATCTATTATAACAAATTTGCAAGATTAAAAAAGGCTGGACACTAAATTATAAAAATAATTTTCAAAATCGAAAACAATAATGAAAATATTCTTGCAAATACTTATGCAATTAGTTATAATAACAGCATGAAAATAATTTTTTATTTATACTAATAGTTTGACATAATTATTTCATTTTCTGCTGCGAGCGGAGTAATGCGGTGATGGTAATTCCCGGCAAGGCCGGATCATAAACAAAGCAACCAATTTACAAAGGAATGGTGGTGAAAATTGGACTAAGTAGAGCCTTATAACGAAAACTATATTAATGAGGGGGATTGTAAGCATGCCTTTAATAATTTTAGCGTTAGGTATTGTATTCTTGTTTGTCTTAATCGTTGGTGCGAAACTAAACAGTTATTTATCCCTGATTATAGTTTGCTTAGGCGTCGGTGTAGCTGAGGGGCTTCCTATCATGAAAGTGGTCGCTTCTATTGAAAATGGTGTAGGCGGCACACTGGGGCATTTGGCACTGGTTATCAGCTTTGGCGCTATGCTTGGCAAATTGATGGCCGAAAGCGGCGGCGCACAGCGGATTGCCATGACTTTAATTGATAAGTTTGGCCGCAAAAATATCAAATGGGCGCTTTGCCTGACAGGCTTTATTGTTGGTATTGTTCTATTTTATGAAGTTGGCTTTGTACTACTTATTCCTTTAGTATTTACAGTTGCGGTGGCAGCAGATGTGCCTTTACTGGAAGTCGGCCTTCCAATGGCTGCGGCGCTCTCTGTAACACATGGTTTTTTACCGCCTCATCCAGGTCCTACAGCGCTAAGCGTACTTTTGCATGCTGATATTGGCCTGACGCTGATCTACGGTATTATTATCGCTGTTCCTACAGTACTCTTGGCGGGCCCTTGGTTCTATAACACTGTAAAGGATTTAAATCCTAAGATGCCGGAAGGTTTGTACAATTCCAAGCAGTTTACCGAAGAAGAAATGCCTGGTTTTAAAGTTAGCGTATTAACAGCATTGATTCCGGTATTTCTTATGGCAGCAGCTTCGATTACCAAGCTGACTTTGCCAAAGGATTCACCAGTTACAGTCTTCTTTGATTTCGTGGGCAATGCAGACATGGCTTTGTTGTTTGCTGTATTTATTGGTATATTTACGTTCGGTCTCAATCGCGGCAAAAGCATGAAAGAAGTTATGGGGATTATCGAGAAATCGGTGCTGGCCATTGCCATGATTTTGCTCGTTGTTGGCGGCGGCGGCGCCTTCAAGCAAATCCTGATTGACAGTGGTGTCGGCAAATATATTGTTAGTCTGATGGACGGCGTAAATATGTCACCCTTGCTGCTTGGCTGGTTAATTGCTTCAATTCTTAGAATTGCCGTTGGTTCAGCTACTGTGGCCGGTTTAACAGCTGGCGGGATTATGGCTCCGCTGGTTGCGGCGACCGGAACCAGCCCGGAACTTATGGTGCTGGCGTGCGGTGCAGGCAGTCTAAACGCAGGACCGCCGAATGACCCTGGTTTTTGGATGTTTAAAGAATTCTTTAATTTAACTGTCAAAGAAACATTACGCAGTTGGAGCATTATGGAAACCATTATAGCGTTTATGGGGTTATTTGGAGTTCTTGCTATCAATATGTTTATTCACTAAAGTCTATATATCCACATTTTGCATATGGTGCGGAATGTGGATATAAATTATATTACGCAGGAGGAATAAAATGAAAGCAGCAGTTTATAAAGGAACAGAACAAATTGATATAGAGGAAATTGCAAAACCAGAGATACAGCCTGGTACGGTACTCTTAAAGATTAAAGCATGCGCTATTTGCGGCGGTGACTTGCGTACTTTCCGTCATGGCCATGCGGCTATTAAGCCGCCAATTGTTTTGGGACATGAAATTGCCGGAGAAATTATCGAAGTTGCTGATGATGTAACAACCTTTAAAGTTGGTGAACGAGTAATTGTGGCGCCGGCTATTGGCTGTACTGCCTGTAGCTATTGCTTATCAGGCTGGCAGAATATGTGCTATTCGCGAAAAACCATTGCGCATCATTACAATGGCGGTTTTGCTGAATATATGCTGGTACCGGCGGGGGCAGTGCGGGCTGGCAATATCAATCGCATTCCAGATGATGTAACTTATTTGGAGGCCTCGCTGGCAGAACCGTTAGCCTGCGTACTCAATGGCCAGGAAGTGATGAATATCGGTCTTGGCGATACTGTGGCGGTAATCGGCGCAGGTCCGATTGGCTGTATGCATGCGGAAGTTGCCCGGGCGCGCGGGGCAGGCAAGGTTTTTCTCATCAACCGCAGCGGTAAAAGATTAGCGGCAGCTAAAAAGTTTGGCTTTGATGAATATATTGATTTGAGTAAAACAGACGGCCTAAAAACCGTTATGGATTTAACCGGCGGACTTGGCGCTAACGTAGTAATTGTCACAGCCGGGTCAGCCGAAGCGCAGCAAATGGGCATAGCGATGGCGAGCAAGATGGGGAAAGTTTGCCTGTTTGCCGGTTTGCCGAAAGATAAGCCCACCATTCAATTGGATGCTAATCATCTGCATTACCGTCAAATTGCTGTGTACGGTACTTTCTCTTCGGCGCCGCGCCATAATGCCTTGGCGTTAGAAATGATTCGCAGCGGTAAAGTTTCAGCTAAGAATCTCTTGACGCATTTAGTATCTTTAGAAGAGATTCGTAAAGGTATGGACTTTATTGATGACCGCAGTGGTCTCAGAGTAGCGGTAAGTCCGTGTATTGATGAACTGCAAGAGGAAATTGCTAAGTTTTCTGCTTTAAAGGTTCAAAAATAATTGAGAGTTCTGAGGAGAGGGATAGGTCAATGGCGTATTTAATCGGTATTGATATTGGAACAACAAACTGTAAGGCGGCAGCTTATTTGCCGGATGGCAGCTTACAGATGATTGCTTCTAGGCCTATGGTCACTCATTACGTAGATAATAATGGGGCGGAATTTGACCCTGGTCAGATTTGGCAAGCTGTGCAGGAAATTTTAAAAGAGGTAGTATCAGAGCTAGGCAGCGAAGAAATTGCCGGTATTGCCGTGGCCAGTATGGGAGCAGCCGGTGTACTATTAGATGACCAAGGTCAGTGGATTCACCGTTCCATTGCCTGGTTTGATACCAGGACAGAAGAAAAGGCTGCCTGGTGGCGGGAAAGCTTTGGCGCACAGCGTGCCTTTGAGATAAGTGGTTTTGTACCAAATCCGATGGCCGGTATTACCAAGGTTCAATGGATTCGGGACAAAGAGCCAGAAAAGTTTAAGACAGTGAAAAACTGGGTTTCAATGCAGGATTATGTAGGGTATCGCTTGACAGGTAAGGCAGTTGTTGATTTCTCGGTGGCTTGCCGAACCATGGCGGTTGATTTGCGAGGCCGCTGCTGGAATAAAGATATTTTGGCACATGCTGATATTTCAGAAGACATTTGCTCAAAGCTAAAGGCATCAGGCAGCTTGGTAGGCAAAGTTACGCCTGAGGCTGCTCAGCTATCAGGTATTCCGGCAGGAACGCCTGTATTTACCGGAGGCCTTGATTATGTATGCGGCGCATTCGCCAGTGGTACAGTGGAAACAGGTCAAGTACTTTGTGCTATCGGCACCAGTGAACAGATTCTCATGGTCGTAGATGAGCCTGTTACCAATCCCAAGCATATTGCCAGCAATCTGACATGCGTAAATTATGTGGTAGATGATAAATATTACGTAGCCGGCCAGGTTATTTCCGCTGGTTGTGTTCTGGAGTGGTTTTGTAAAGAAATCGCCAAAGAAGGCTATATCCCAGTAGTGCATGAGGCCCAGAAGGCTCCGCTCGGGTCAGAGGGGGTTTTCATGCTCCCCCATTTTCGCGGAAAGTATGCGCCAGGCGCAGATCCGCTCTCCAAAGGTGCATTTTTTGGCTTGACGACCGCTCACTCCAGAGCTTGTATGGCTAGAGCCATTTTGGAAGGGCTTTGTTTTGAGTCAGCCGGCATCCTGGAAGAAATGGAAAGAGTAACTGGGCAAAACGTTCATTCTGTTCATGTAGTAGGCGGGGCAACTAAATCCCCATTTTGGATGCAAATGAAAGCAGATATATTAGGTAAGCCGGTTATTTGTCTTGATATTCCCGAAGTTGTCACGCTTGGCGCCGCCATGCTCGCAGGCTTGGGGGCCGGAATTTATAAGGATTCAGCTGATGCGGTGCAGCAGGTTGATCGCCGGGAAGTTGTGTTTGAGCCAGATATGGTGAACCATCAGAAGTATCGGGCAATATATGAAGGCGTATATAAACATTTGTATAGCAGTGTAAAAGAGCTTAATCATAAAATTGATCAGTTTAAACAGTAGGAGGAGTAATAATGAAATTTCTAGTTGTGGGAGATCCGATGCTTACCTCGGAAGCTTTAGGAAAAGCAGTACATGATGTATTTGGCGATAGTGTTATGGTAAAGGGCGTTGATTGGAAACCAGCCAGTGAAGAAGAATTTTGGTATTTACGCAGTCAGGTAGAGAAACTTGGACCTGATGCCGGCAAACCTCCGGTTGAATTAAAAGAAGCAATTAAAGATGCTGATGTGGTTATTACCCATCATACACCGCTGAACGGTGAGCTTATTCGCTCTAGCAACGCTGCCTATATCGGCGTTTGCCGGGCCGGCACAGAAAATGTTGATGTAGCGGCAGCTCAGGAAAAAGGCATTCAGGTTATGAAAACGATGGGGCGTAATGCTGAAGCTGTTTCTGATTTTACCATTGCCTTGATGCTGGCCGAACTTCGTAATTTAGCGCGTGGTCATGCTGCGCTGACAAGCGGCTCATGGAAGAAGAAGTACCCTAATTCTGGCTTTATGGGCGACATGAAAGATAAAACCGTGGGTTTAGTGGGGTTTGGCTATATTGGCCGCTTGGTAGCTAGAAAATTGTCTTCCTTTAATATGCGGATTATGGCCTATGATCCTTTTGTAAAAGCCGAGGTACTCAGTGAATGCAATGTAGAAAAAGTTTCGTTAGAAGAGTTATGCAAACAGGCTGATTTTATTAGTGTTCATGCGCGCCTCAGCAAAGAAACCGCAGGACTTCTTGGTAAAGAGCAATTTGCTCTAATGAAACCGACTGCTTATGTGATTAACACTGCCAGGGCTGGTTTAATTGATGAACAGGCAATCGTAGCAGCGCTGCAGCAGTCTCGTATTGGCGGTGCAGGCTTAGATGTATTCTGGACAGAACCAATTGCCGAAAATCATCCACTGCTTAGTATGGAAAATGTAACAATTACTCCGCACTTGGCGGGTGCTACCAATGATACTTTCCGCCAGACTCCATATTTATTGCTGAATGAATTGAAAAAGGTTGTAGATAATAAAGAGACCTCAGCTTGGTTTGTAAAATAATTAGCAGTGAGCGCTCCCGGAGAATTCGAAGCGCTCACCTTTGTATCTACGTAGAAAATACTTTTGGAAATTTATCTTCAAAGTAAAAAGGAGTTTTATAACATGAAGCAGGCTATAATGGGTGTGGATATCGGGACAACTGGCTGTCGCGCCGTTATTTTTCGGCAAGACGGACAGTGCATCGTGAGTAATTCACTCGAGTATCCGCTTTATACTCCCCAGGCAGCATGGGCTGAGCAGGACGCAGAAGAAATATATCAGGCCTTTATGACAGTAGTCCGGCTAAGTATGCAGGAAAGCGGCCTTAAGCCTGAAGAATTATCAGGAATTTGCTTTAGTTCGGTTATGCATAGCGTCTTACCGGTAAATGAAGAGGGTAAAGCGCTTCATAATATGCTGATTTGGGCTGACTCCCGCAGTCAGATCTATACCGAAAAACTGCAGCAGCAGCATGACAGCAAAACTTTATATTTGAAAACAGGCTGCCCCCTTCATCCGATGTATCCGCTCTCGAAAATCCTGTGGTTTAAGCAGGAACGCGCCAATATTTTTGCTAAGACAGCTAAATTTATTGGCATTAAGGAGTATATTTGCTACCGCCTCTTTGGCAAGTTTGTGGTAGATAAATCAGTAGCAACCGCTACCGCAATTTATAATTTAGAAAAAGCGGACTGGGATGAGGATTTACTGCAAATCTTGGGCATTTCCCGTAACATGCTTTCTGAGGTAAAACCAACTACGCATATTGAACAAGGTATGCAGCCTGAAATCGCTGAAAAACTGGGGGTATCTGCTAATACGCCGATTATTTTGGGGGCCTCTGACGGAATTTTATCTAATTTGGGGGCAGGTGCGGTAAATCCTGGACAGGTTACAGCAATGGTTGGTACAAGTGGCGCTATTCGTATGGTGACAGACAGACCTCAGGTAGATGAACAAATGCGTACCTGGTGTTATAACATGACGGAAAATCACTGGGTTATCGGAGGGGCAATTAATAACGGTGGAATTTCTCTCAGGTGGGTACGGGATAAGTTTGCTGCCATGGAGCAGTATGTAGCGGATAAAGCAGGTCATGATACGTATGAAATACTAAGTAAGTATGCCGAAGAAAAGCCGGTAGGCTCTGACGGACTGATTATGCTGCCGTTCTTCTCCGGTGAACGGGCGCCCTATTACAACGCCAATGCCAGAGGGGTTCTTTTTGGTTTAAATCTTAATCATGGCAAACGGCATTTGGTGCGGGCGACCATGGAAGGCGTTATGTATAGTATGCTCAGTGTGTTTCGCGCTTTAGAAGATGTTACCGGAAAATCAAACGAAATTCGTGTAAGCGGCAGTTTTACCCGTTCGCCGTTTTGGGTACAGTTGATGGCCGATGTCTTTGGCCGTGAAATTACGGTACTTGGTGAACCGGAAGGAGCTGCTTTTGGGGCGGCTGTATTGGGCTTTTTTGCGCTGGGTGCTATAGAGGACATTACAGAAGTAAACGACCTAATTAAAATAAAAAAGCGATATCAGCCCAATTTTATTAATCATGAGCGGTACGCCAAGTTATTTGCAATTTATGAAAGAATTTATTGGAATCTGCAAAACGAGTTTGAAGAAATAGCCAAAATCCAGCGTGAATGGCACTAAGGAGGCAATAAAATGAGTAAGTATCAGGTAGGCGTTATTGGTCTAGCGGTTATGGGAAAAAATTTGGCGCTTAATATTGCAGGGCATGGCTATTCAGTAGCACTGTTTAATCGCTCGGCAGATAAGACGCATAGTCTTTTGGACGAAGCTGCAGGCAAAAAAATGATCGGCACATATTCCTTGGAGGAACTTGCCGGAGCCCTCGAGAAACCCCGCAAAATTATTATGATGGTTAAAGCTGGAGCTGCTGTTGATGATACAATCAAACAATTGCTGCCGCATCTTGAACCTGGTGATATTCTTATCGACGGAGGAAATTCTTTCTATCAGGATACTATTCGTCGAAATCGTGAGCTAGAAGCTAAAGGCATTCATTTTATTGGTACAGGTGTTTCTGGCGGAGAAGAAGGGGCGCTAAATGGCCCGGCCATTATGCCTGGCGGTGAGAAGGCAGCTTATCAGGCTGTAGAGAAAATCCTGACAGATATATCAGCCAAAGTTGATGGTGAACCTTGCTGCACCTATATCGGCAAAGATGGGGCAGGACATTTTGTAAAAATGGTCCATAACGGAATTGAATATGCAGACATGCAGCTTATTTGTGAAGCGTATTTTTTGATGAAGGAAGTACTTCATATGTCTGTACCAGAAATGCAGCAAACCTTTCAGGAATGGAATACCGGTGAGCTCAGTAGTTACCTGATTGAAATAACAGCTGATATTTTAACCAAAAAAGATACTGAGACAGACAAATATATGGTTGATGTAATCCTTGACAGTGCTGGGCAAAAAGGTACAGGTAAATGGACTAGTCAAGGTGCACTGGATTTAGGGGCGGCTACGCCAACGATTACAGCTGCTGTTTTTGAACGCTATTTATCAGCTATGAAGCCAGAAAGAGTAGGAGCCAGCAAACTACTCAGCGGGCCCAAAAACGCACCGGTAAAAGATAAAGCAATGATTGAGGCTATTCGCAAAGCCTTATATGCTAGTAAAATATGTTCTTATGCGCAAGGCTTTAGTATGATGAGTGCCGCAGCTGAAAAATTTGACTGGCATTTGAACCTGGGCAATATTTCCATGATCTTTCGCGGCGGTTGTATAATCAGAGCGCAATTTTTAAATAAAATTAAAGAGGCCTATGACAAAAATTCAAAGCTAACCAACCTTCTGCTGGATGACTATTTTAGACAAATTGTTGCTGAGTATCAGGATAGTTGGCGCGAGGTGATTATTGCTGCAGTGGCGGCGGGTATCCCTGTGCCGGCCTTTAGTACAGCGCTGTCTTATTTTGATAGTTATCGGACAGCTCAGCTTCCAGCTAATCTCTTGCAAGCGCAAAGAGATTACTTTGGTGCACATACGTATCAAAGAAATGATAAAGCCGGAATTTTTCATAATGAGTGGTACAAGTAGGAAGAATAAAGGGAAAAGAGGTCAGCGGAGAAAATCCGCTGACCTCTTTTTATAAGGATAAACATACTTTATTTGCTTGAGGTAATGGCTACCGCAATGGCAGCCCCGATACCTGAGCCGTCTTTACTGAGGACGGTGGTGATTTGTCCAGCTTTTGCGCCAAAGACTTCAGTCATGGTTTTTTCAATATTGGCGGCGTAGCCAGGCATTTTCTCATATAAAGTGCCGTCAATGGCAATATTATGATTTCTGTCCAGGTTTTCATCAATGTGATTAATGATCCCGATGAAGGTTGCTGCTACCAAGCGGGCCGATCTTTCAGCTACCAGTAAAGCAATCTGTTTTAAAGCCAGACGATCCGATTTGGTGGAGTACGTGATATGCAGACGTTCCTCGAGCCAGGTCGAGATATTGGTGAGGTCATCAGTAGAATCTTTAATTAGGAGCGATACATCAGCGCCAGACAAAGCAGCAGGTACGGAAAGGGCCTGGGTGGCGGTGGTGGAACAGTTTGGTAAAAGACCATGCTGCAAGAGATCAAGCGCAATAATCCGGATAAGCTCGCCAACATAACGGCCTGAGGACATTTTTTCAAGTCGTTGTGCGCCAGGTTGTTCACTGGCTTTATCTACCTGTTCATCATATTTAGTAATATCCAGTTTATCAAAATTGCCTGATTCGGTATTAATAATCATGGGGCCATGATTCCAGGGAGCATTAGGTTCCAGGTAGGCTGTATTGTGTCCGGTACCGCAGATAGAGCCTAAGTCGGTATTTTGATTGATATAGGCCGCTGTCAGTAATGTACCTACTGTATCATTGATAATAGCTTCAGGCATAACATTGGGGACACCGCGGCGGAGGAGTGCCTCACCAAGGAGTTGATTGACATTTTGTCCTTCTACGCCGGTAGTATCAATTTCCTTGGTCCAATGAATCAGTTCAGCATTATTGATGCTCTTTTGCTGAGAGGGGAAGGAAAAGGTGTGACCAAGCGGGTATTTTATGCCTGGTTTGGCTATTTCAGCAATTTGTTCGGCGATAAAATCAAAAAGCTGTGTTCCGGAAGCCTTGCTGTATATATAGTCATAACGGCCGTTTGGATCATTTAGCGGTTTAGCAATGCTGGCTTTGACGGTGAACCTTCCCTCAGCAAAGAGTTCAGCTAAGAGTACTCTGACATTGGTTCCGCCAAAGTCTAGTGCCAAAAATTCACCGGTCTCCTTGCCGGTAGGTGTGGTGACGAATGATGGCAGCATTTTTAGCGAGCTGGGTTTTCCTGCTAAGCCAGCTGCCAATTCTGCTCTAAATTTATGGGCTATTTCTAATACTTCTTCAGTAGAAATGGTCATTTGAGTTTGCAATTTTTGCAGTGCACTTTCTAAATTACTCATTACTTCTCGTGTGCCTCCCTATAAGATTACTATAATCTGGTCATTATTATAACATAAATTGGAGGGTAATTGTTTGCAAAAAACATACAAATTTTTTCACTATTACAAAAATAATAAAGGCTACAGAATACCAAAAAATAATAGCAAATATTGTAGAAAATTATAGAAAATTATATTTTCAGTTTGGCAAAATTAGTCTATTATTAAATTAAGGTAAATATGTGTTTTAGATAAGACTTTATATTGAGGTGGATGCTATGGGAAAAACTAGAGTATTGGTAGTGGATGATTCAGTCTTTAGCCAAACAGCCATTTCCGGCTTGCTCGAAGAATCAGGTTTTGAAGTGTGTTCTTGTGCAGCAACAGGTCATGATGCAGTAGCTAAGTATCGACAGCTTGAGCCGGATATTGTTACGATGGATTACACGCTGCCAGATATTGATGGTTTAACCTGTAGCCGGCAAATCTTAACCATTAATCCAGCGGCGCAAATTGTAATTCTTAGTGCGATGAAGGATCAAAAATTGATTACAAAAGGCAGAGCACTTGGCATTCGAGCATTTTTACAGAAACCTGCTAAACAGGAAGAGCTGGTGCAAACACTGCAAATGATAAGTACTAAGAGCAATGTGACTGGTGAGTTGCAGGCAATGTACTTGAGATATTTCCAGCAGGCGCTGACGGAAAATCTAAAAAATATGGCGCATATTGCAGCAAAGACTATTTCTGAAAGGAAAGAAAAACAAAAGTTTGTGGCGCACGGGGCAGCTATTATGCTTGGGATTACAGGTACATACCAAGGACGGATTATTTTGGATGTAGCACAGGATACTTTAGTAAATTTGGTACAAGCCATGCTTGGTACCAATAATCTTAGCGAAAACGATATGTTAAATAGTATTGCTGAATTCGCCAATATTATTGCTGGCTACGGCGTGTCTGAAATTAATAATTGCTACAAAGATGTGGAACTTAGGCTTACGCCGCCTAGTATTTTACTGGGCGAAGCGCTTAGTGTTATAAATCAAAGAATAAAATCTTGCACGGTAGTAGTCGAAACTAATGCGGGTGATATTTATTTAAATATTGGCTTTGCAGGGGGGCAATCATAGTGGATGTAAGATTAGTAAACCCATTTGTCGATGCGATTGCAGGCGTGATGCCGCAACTGGGGTTTCAAAGCGTCAGTCGAAGCAAAATGACAGTACAAGATCAGTATGTTTTGAGTAAAGGCGTTGTTGTCATTGTCGGCTTGACTGATGATGTAAAGGGTAATGTCGTATATAATTTATCAGAAGAAAGCGTTAAGGCTATTGCATCTGTTATGATGATGGGCATGCCTGTGACGAAAATTGATAATATGGTGCAAAGCGCGATATCAGAACTTGCCAATATGATTACAGGCAATGCGGCAGTTCATATTGAAAAGGCGGGATTTCGCGTAGATATTTCAACGCCAAGTTTAGTAGTTGGGCCAGATGCCAAAGTCAAAATATGCGGGACGAAATTTTTGGTAATTGAACTAATGGTTGATGACATACCGATGGAATTAAATATTGGCATTGAGTAGTAGTAAAAGGTATGTTTCAAAATAGTGCAAGGCGCTATTTTGAAACATACCTTTTCTCTAGCTAAGAAAGTGTAACACTTCGGGCTTAATCGTTTAAGGTTGGTTTTAAAACGTATAACGCCTATACGTGGAGATGACTGCAGGCTAACGCAAATAAAGTATGCTTTTCTGTTTTCAGGGCCAGCAGTAAAGAAGAAGACAGGTGAGTGGCATCGATAGCGCAATAAACAGTAAAGACAAGAAGCATAATGCATAGCAGGGGATTTCCGGCGGCTATGCGCAGCGGTTGGTATCCGTTCATAGACTTTACTAAGGAAACCGTTTTTCTTTTGAGGCTGGCGGTTTTTTGCTGAAGCAGAGTGAAGCTTTTTTGTGGTAAAGCTTCATGTAAGCCTAGCGCAGGGGCAAGCTTTGGTTTTGTCACAAGCGCAGGCTGCAGCTGGGCGCGTAGTTGGCTAAATTCTCCGTCTGCAATTTCCAACAGTCCTGCCAAACGGGAAAAACTGCGACGGGCGGAATAAGAAAGAGCGGTGGAAGCTTTATAGCCTAAGTCATGCTCTATTTCGGCCCAGGCATGCTGTAAAATTGAACAAATTTGTATTTCGATTTTACAGTTTTTAAATTTTATGTACTGAGGGACCTGCAGCAAGGGTGCAGGCAGGCTGGCGACTAAATGCAAGGATAAATAGCCAAATTGATTGGGCGCTAATAATTTTCGTTTATCTATCGAATTTTCCTTGTCGATTGCCAGCCTTTCTTGGAGCAGGTCTGCTATCTGGTCTACATCATCTTCAAAATAGGTAATAATTCTAAGTCCACACAGGTCGGTAATGTCGTCAAGTTCGGTGTATTTGTTATGGCTGACTATTTTTTGCCGCAGGCTGGCCGCGGTTTTGACTCTGGCCATGACAGACTGGACGCGTATATTATTTTTTTGCAAAATAGCAGATACAAATTGCTGCATTTGATTGGTGAAATCCTCATATAAGGGATAGTTTGTATGATATATATCAAGCATTTGTTCCATAATAATATCCTCCTGGGCAAGCGTTAAAATCCAATCACGACCTTAGTATAATTCTAAAATATGACAAATATATGACAATCTTCTCCAAGGGATAAAAGACTATAAAACTAAAGGACTGTTCGCATTAGTAATTTAATGCGAACAGTCCCTTTTAACCAGAATTCCCTCTAAAAGCAACTCCCTCCGGCGCTTTGCGCCACCTCCCTCAAGGATGGAGGCTCTTCATTTTAGTCTCCCTCTTCGAGGGGAATGTCGCTTTTAGCGACAGGAGGAGGCTTTAAAGACATGTTTAGTGGCGGCTCCGAGGAAGAAACTTACGGCTTGACTTTTTGTGGTTCCTGCGGCTTACTCGAGATGATTAATCGTACAGGTAAATTAGAGGCCCCCGGGGGACTGAACGTAAACCAGAGCGATTCTTGTCCGTCAAAACTGCCTAGGTAGGTGCTATAAGCCGAGTCTGAGCCTAATGACAGCCTGCCATCTGGCGTGAATAGGCTATATGGTTTTTGATGACGATATTTGATGCCAAGTGTTCCGGCATATTCGCCGCCGCGCGGATTAAGAAAGTAATAAATATTGCTGCTGCTATCGGTAGGAAGAAACAGGTGATAAAATACACCGTAATTTCCGTAATTTATGGCTGCACTGCCGTCAGTGGCATCAATACCTGTAACATATTTATCTTTCTCATTGTCGGCCAGGATAATGGCAACAGGGCCATCTTCGTCGCGATAGAGGTTGTCAGGCAGTACCAGCCGGTCCATGCCGTCAAAAGTGCCGCGCAGCTTGGTCTGGTCATTAGGCTGGATTTTGGCGCTACGGGCAAAATCAGCAATATCGGTATGCATAGGCAGCATCATGACCTTTACCGTTACCGGTGCATCGGTGGTAAAATCATAAATGCCATTGACTAAAGCGTTGGTCATTACCTTAATATCTTTAAGCTTATCATCGATGACCTTAATTTCTTTAGGGGCCAGTTCAATTTGTCTAATGCCGGCATTATCAAGATAATTCTGCTGGGCAGTTTTGCCAACATCCATGTAGTTTTTACTAGGACCGCTGTAGCCTTCCTTATAAATAGTAATGTGTACAGGTTCTGTACCCGGGTTTTCCAAGGTTGCCAGAATACGTTTGGGTGTAGTGGTGCCATTGACATGATACATAAACACGCGGACATTGCCGCTGACGGTGTCCTGATAGAGGATTCCGTCCTCAGGTGCTGTTTCCGGACTGTCAGATAAAATAAGCTTGCCGCCGTAAGGCGAAATGCGCACAGACCATTCAGGATATTCTAAACTATTATACGGTACTACCTCTCCCGGTTTGTCGCTGGCTAGGGCAGTGGCGGAAAGCAGCATAATAAACAGTAACGCTAGATAAGTACGTAATTTCAAATAAACCGCCTCCTTTATTAAAATACCATAAGTATAACAAATCACCCGCTGGCTGTAAAATGATAATACTACCAGCGTTTGTGATATGGTAAGATGCTTACTGTGCAGCTTTCATTTTTTTGACAGAACTAAGCGCAGGCAGGATATAGCGAATGCTGATGGCTGTCAGGAGGATGCCGCCGCCGATTAATGACCAAAAGCCAGGCTTTTCGCCTAAAAAGATAAAGACCCATACCGGATTTAAAATAGGTTCAATCATAGTAATAATCGCTGACTCGAGGGCCGTGACTTGTTTAATGGCCAGCGAATAAAGCGTATAAGCAAGGCCGATTTGAATACAGCCGAGGGCGATAATAGCTTCCCAGCCGACAAACCCGGGGGAGCCGTCAAAGAGAAAAGGAATACCAACAAGAAAGGTGAAAAAGTTGCCTAATAGCACAACGCCAAAGGGGGCACCGTCTTTTTGATGACGCATGGTTATTGCCATAATTGCCATGGCAAAGCCGGCAAGAATGCCGAGCAAATTCCCCAAGAGGCCGCCTGCTCCCATTTGATCCTGGAAAAAAAGCAGCATACCCATACTTGCTGTGCCAAGGGCCAAGCAATCAGACAGCGCTGGTTTTTCCTTTAAAAATACCGCCCCAATAATCGCGACAAAAATCGGGCAGGTATATTCAAGAAGGATAGCATTAGCCGCTGTCGTCAGTTTATTTGCCGCGACAAAAGCCACCATCATGACAGCATAGGCAGCCGCGCCGCACAAAATAGCAGGATTAATCGTAAGTTTTTCCTTGCGGAAGAAAGCCCAGATTACAATGGAGGCAATGCCGCTGCGGGCGGAAGCAATGGCCATAGGGTTCCAATCAACATATTTAATGCCAATACCGCTGGTACTCCATAAGAGGGCTGTGGCTACCAGGAGGAGTATACCGCCAAGTCGATTATGTAAAAGCTGCAAAGTAAAGTCTCCTTTCGTAAGTGCATTTGCTGCTATTATGACACAATACTCTAAATTTCTGGCCGCGTCAATTGTTATATATAACGCATTAAAGAATTTTCTATAAAGCAATGTCAAATAACTCTTGATGAGTCTGCTATCTTTTATTTTGCAGGTAATCAATGGTATTAAAACGAAATCTAATGAATAAGCGAATTAATTAGATGGAGGTTGGCAAAATGAACGAAAAAGGTTCAGTTAGTAATGCCTTTCAAACATTTATGAAGGAAGCTCCAGAACATCAGAAGATATGGATGGAAACCGTACAAAACTGGATTCAGCAAGCAAACTTGACTCAAAGACAGAAGAACTTGCATATATTGCTGTATTAGCGTCAGTCAGGCTCGAAAGCGGATTGTCCTTTCACGTAAAACACGCTAAGTCGCTGGGGTAATCAATTATGATAAATGAAATTAAATGCGGCAAGCAAAGTTAGTTTGTAAATTATAACAAACAGGGAGGGTTTCAAGTTAAATATGACTATTCCAAATTCGAATAAAATATATCCAAGAAATAATGATTGTCAAACTATATATCTTAAAAATGTAATTACAAGAGATAATATAAAAGTTGGAGATTATACAATATATAATGACTTTTATAATGATCCAAGAGATTTTGAAAAAAATAATGTACTATATCAGTATCCTATAAACAATGATAAATTAATAATTGGGAAATTTTGTTCAATTGCATGTAAAGCAAAGTTTCTCATGACCAGTGGAAATCATACAATGAAATCACTATCTACTTATACATTTCCAATATTTTATGAGGAATGGGGGTTAGACGTCAGCCATATAACAGACGCTTGGGATAATAAAGGTGATATTGTAATCGGTAATGATGTATGGATAGGATATGATGCTATAATCATGTCAGGTGTGAAAATTGGCGATGGTGCAATTATTGGAACCAGATCAGTAGTTACTAACGATGTATCACCTTATGCTATTGTTGGCGGCGTACCAGCAAAAGTTATAAAGAAAAGGTTTAGTGATGATGTAATTTTAAAATTGCTAAAAATTAAGTGGTGGGATTGGTCATACGAAAAAATCCAAGCAAATATTCAATACATTCAATCAGGAAATGTTGATAAAGTAGTTTAATCTAACAAGGTCTTGGCTGTGATGGTCAAGACTTGGTTATTTACTCATAAGTTAGACTATTGCTTAACAAGTAAGAGAGAATCATGTACTATATAATAGACCTTTATTTTATAGTTAGGAGAAATTAATCTTTATGTATGTATTTTCAATTGTACTAATCGTGGCATCAAACATTCTTTATAATATATGTCAGAAATCAACGCCAGAAAGTGTCAACCCAATGTCTTCTCTACTTGTAACCTATTTAACTGCATCGATCATAACTCTTATTACATTTCTACTTTTTTATACAGATGAAAATTTAGTTCAATCTATAAAAAGACTAAATTGGACAAGTATTGTTCTCGGCATTACAATTGTTGGTCTTGAATTTGGCTATTTGATGGCATATAGGGCAGGTTGGAATATAAGCGTTGGCTCTTTAGTATCAAATATTATTCTTGCACTGATGCTTATTCCAGTTGGTGTTTTATTCTACCAAGAGGGATTTGCTGTAAATAAGATATTAGGTGTAGTGCTTTGTTTGGTTGGTCTGATACTACTAAATAAGAATTAAAGTATAGTAGTCCTGTTTTTTTACTCTTATCTCCTAGCAGTACTTGGATTTTGACAAGGCTCTGACGATTTGTTATAATATTTGAGGTAACGATATGCGCCCGTAGCTCAGGTGGATAGAGCGGTGGTTTCCTAAACCGCGTCTTGCGGGGGTTCGAGTCCCTCCGGGCGCACCACTTAAAAAACTAGTAATGGCAAGGCTTCAGAGGTTCTGAGCCTTGCCATTTTTGTATTTCTGTATATTGATTGTATGGAATTTGTAGAAGAGTATAGAAAATATATAAAAAAATATTGCCTTCCTATTTGCATATCTGGCGAAAATAATCAATTGCGATTCTTCTAATTTGTTAGATTGGCATATAAGAAGGCTTGCGGTATTAGATAGATTCTTTTTGAATAACTTTATCGTGGTTATTAGTAATCCATAAAATAATAGATTCAAGCGCATTGGCAAGTTTCGAATTTTCTGGAGGGGTCTTCCAATCTTCGTCTAATTTTGTTTTACCCAAAAATTTATCAACTTTATACGATAACTTTTCAGTATCTTTATATTTCAAGTTTTCGACATCAATACATCTATGAGAAATTACAGATGTATTTGTTTCCACAACGTGTGTTTTTACCCAACAATCCAAATAGTAGTTACCATCATTATGATATGCAACTATCCTAGTTATATCCAATGAAATAACTACTTTGCTGTCTTCGTACACACTAAACCATTGATTTTCAGCAAAACATACACTGCAAATAGTTATTATTAAAAAAATAGTTAGTAAAAGTGTCTTAATTTTATGCATACAAAAGCCTCCTAATATTTCATCTTTGTACTAATTTCAATATTTATTTTTATTTCCCTTCTGGATAAAACACCACCATCATTCCTGTCTTCGTCCAATTAAGAATAGAGTAATGGCAAGGCGTCAGAGGTTCTGAGCTTTGCCATTTTTGTATTTTTGAACATGATTTTTGTTGAATGTATGGAATTTATTGAAGGGCAGAGAAAATAAATTAATAGTTATTGACTTCCTAAAGTGCACTCATATATTAAGAAATTGCTTTTTTCGTAATTATGGTAGCAAACCCCATATGTGATAAAATATACATACAATAAATTTTTATAGCAAAGAAAGCGAGGAGATGTAATGTTAATCAATAAGGCTAATAAATTTTGTTTAATAATATTATTTTGTTTAATGCTTTATCCTTTTTCTGCAATTTATGCGCAAACTTCTCAAGAATTACTTTATGAGGGAATTGGATATGATCAGAAACATAATTATGACAAAGCACTAGAGTGTTATTCTAAGGCAATAGAGATAGATCCCAATTTTGCTGGTCCATATAATTTACGTGGAAATATATATGCACAAAAAGGTTTTTTTGAGTTAGCTTTAGCTGATTACTCGATGTTTATAAAACTCGAGCCGAATAATTCCGGGGGGTATCACAATCGGGGTAATTTATATAGCTCTTATAAACAATACTACAATCTGGCAATTTCAGACTATTCACGGGCAATTCAATTAGGTGACAGTTGTTTTACTCGGAGAGCTCGTGGCATAGTTTACATCGAAACGCATCAGTACTATTTGGCATTGGAAGATTTCAAGAGAATGACAGAGCTTAATGATGAAGAGGGGTACTGCTATAAATCACAAGTATACGGGTTAATAGGTGATTATCAAAGTGCTATTAATGAATGCGAAGGTCTATTAGAAAAGTATCAAGATCATCCAATTGCATTATTTAATTTAGGACAGGCATATGACTTGTTGGGAGAAAATGACGAAGCCATTCAATATTATCAAAGATTAAATGGAAGAACTTTTCGAGACGCAAAAATAATGAATAAAGTAAATGCAAGATTATTAGGTGATTGGGATAGTTATAAAGAATGGGTGTATTAGAGCAAGGTAAATTTCTTTAACGTGTCTCATTTTTAGCCCTGTCCCGTGTTTCTCATAAATCGCTAAAAAATTGGAGGTATAAATATGATGTTATTTCTGTTTAATAGTAAACGAATTTTAGCTCTGCTTATAGCAGCAATTGTTTTAATCTTGGCTGGAAGAGATGCAGTTGTTCTCGCCCAGCAGCCGACCGAGGGCCCATTGGCTAATGTGCGCATAGGCAGTAAGATTGGTTATATTGATAAAACCGGTCAAATGGTCATCCCAGCGCAGTTTGAGAGTGCAGGGGATTTCAGTGAAGGGCTAGCTGCAGTACAGATTAATGGCAAGTGGGGCTATATTGATGAAACTGGAAAAGTTGTTATTCCGGCGCAGTTCGATTCTGTGTGGCATTTCCAGGAAGGACTGGCTGCAGTGAATATAGGTGCCCCATATGGCATAGGAGGTAAGCATGGCTATGTCGATAAAACCGGCAAGATTGTTATTCCACTACAGTTTGAAAGTGCGTTGAATTTTAGCGAAGGTCTGGCATTGGTGGGGATTGATGGCAAGTATGGCTATATTGATAAGGCAGGCCAAGTAGTCATCCCAGCACAGTTTATTGATGAGGATGACTTCCACGATGGAATGTCTGCTGTAATGATAAAGGGAAAGTGGGAATTTATTGATAAGACAGGAAAAGTAGTAATTCCAGCACAATTTGATTGTGCGAGAGGGTTTCATGACGGACTAGCAATTGCGTTTACAAACGGCAAGTATGGTTATATCGACAAGACTGGCAAATTTGTTATACCGGCACAGTTTGAAGGGTATGTTTTGTGGTGTTTCCAAGAAGGACTGGCTCCAGTGATTATAAACGGTAGGTTTGGCTTTATAGATAAGACTGGCGAAGTAGTCATTCCGGCACAGTTTAATTATGTGAAAAATTTCAAAAATGGCCTGGCTGCTGTAATGATAAACGGCAAATATGGCTTTATTGACAAGACTGGCCAAGTGGTCATTCCGGCCCAATTTGATAGTGCGGATGATTTTAGCGAAGGATTGGCTGCAGTACAGATAAAAGGAAAGTATGGTTATATTGATAAGACAGGTAATTTTGTTATCCCAGCGCAGTTCGATTTTGCGGGGAATTTTAAATAGAAGGCGGTTTAAGAGACTTTATGAAGATTACTCTTAATACAACAAAAAAAAGACACGTGGAAACAAATATGGTGGAGCAGTTGGAATATACCGTTAAACCGTAATATTAATATTGTAAAACATGGGTGGAAACGAGGGAACAGGGACTTTGTTTCATAAGCAAAAAATGAAACAGTGTCCCTGTCCGTGCGCCAAGCGAAGGGTGCATCATATAGCGGGTGGGAACCCCGCTGAACAAGGTTTAGCAAACCATTCATAGCGAGTCTTGGACGGTATGAGGTAACTCATGCGGTTAAGCGTAGACAGCAAGGTAGCAGGCC
>JAJFUN010000098.1 GCA_021372375.1 Pelosinus sp.
GACATTCCTCTGCTAAAAGATGAAGCAGGCGAAGAAAATCCACATGGGTGGGTCAGTATTTCAAATGCTATGCGCCAAACCAGCAATATTGCCGAAGCGCTAGCGGCGATGGATGCGGCCCATGCCGATAAGTATAAGAGCAATGCGGCTAAATATAATGATAAGCTGGCAAGTCTGCAGAGCAAAATGCATCAGGAACTAGATAATCTACCAAGTAAAGAAATCATTACTTTTCACGAGGCATTTCCATATTTTGCCCAGGAATTTAATTTAAAAATAGCGGCAGTAATTGAACGGGAACCTGGGGCTGAACCGACGCCCAAGGAAATGGAAGAAACAATTGAGAAGATAAGAACAGCCAAAATCAAAGCCTTATTTGCTGAGCCGCAGTATCCGGTAAAAGCGGCTGAGGCCATTGCCCGGGAAACAGGGGCCAAAGTATACACGCTCAATCCGGCAGTAACAGGTGAGGCTAAGCCGGAAGCCATTGATGATTATCTTACGATCATGCAGCAAAATTTGGAAGTTTTAAAGAGTGCATTACAATGAGTGAAACCTGTAAAAGCAAAAACAACTGTACAGGTTCCTGCTGCGGGGTATGCTGCACCAAGATAGAGAATTTTAATGTGCAAAGCGGGAGTACCAGTATTTTAAAGGATGTAAATATCCATGTGCACTGCGGCGAACTGACCGCACTGATTGGCCCCAATGGCGCCGGCAAGAGCACCTTATTAAAAGCCATATTGGGCGAAGTCAAACATACCGGATCGCTTAATTATTTAGATGAAAAAGGGCTCAGAAGCAGTAATCCTCTAATTGGGTATGTGCCGCAGTATTTGAATTTTGATCTCAGCACACCGACAAGTGTATTAGATGTTTTTCAAGCTTGTTTGATTAAGACGCCGGCCTTTTTATATAACCCGGCAAAGCTCCGCCAAAGGGTAAGCCAGGCACTCTCAAAGGTTAAGGCTGAGTACCTTCTAGACCGGCGCCTGGGGGCGCTTTCGGGCGGCGAACTGCAGCGGGTGCTGCTGGCCCTGGCACTTGAGCCTGTGCCTGATATATTGCTCCTTGATGAGCCTGTCTCGGGGATTGATAATAGCGGACTTGAAATGTTTTATGATACAGTTTCAACCCTGAGGAAAAACTATGATTTATCGATTATTCTGGTCTCCCATGATTTAGAGATGGTGGCAAAACACGCCGATCGCGTAATTTTACTAAATGGCACAGTTGTTTTAAGCGGAGCGCCGGCAGAGGTATTTGCCGACAGGCGTACCCGTGAGCTTTTGGGAGTGCCGTCAGGCGCAGTGCAAATTACTGCCATACCCCCGGTTAAAGGAGGGCTTATTGATGCTTGACGCTTGGTATCAGCTGCTTTCCACCATGCCGTTTGGCTGGCTAGAGCATACTTTTATGAAAAATGCCCTGCTGGCAGTAATACTTGCCATGCCGCTGTTTGGCATTATCGGCACTATGGTAGTCAGTAACCGTATGGCCTTTTTTTCAGACTCTATCGGTCATGGCGCTTTTACCGGCATTGCCATTGGCGCGATTGTTGGTATCCTTAAACCGGTGCTGGCCACAATTCTTTTTTCGGTGGTGTTTGCCATGGCCATTACCTTTATTAAGAATAAAAGCCGGACCTCTACCGACACGGTAATTGGGGTTTTTTCCTCTACCGCGATTGCATTGGGCCTTGTGCTCATGTCACAAGGCAAAAGCTTTAACAAGTTTTCGGCTTATTTAGTAGGGGATTTACTTAGCATTACGCCTTTTGAGATTGGGATGTTGTGTGCGGTGTTTATGGCCGTTATGCTTATCTGGCTGGTGTATTTTAACAAGCTCCTTATTATTAGTATCAATCCTTCGCTCGCGGCCAGCCGCGGTATTAATACTATGGCGGTGGAAATGATATTTTCCGCAGTGATTGCCGTGGTTGTAGCGATATCCATTCAATGGGTAGGAATATTGATTATAAATTCCATGCTGGTGCTGCCGGCGGCTGCGGCCCGCAATGTGACGACAAATGTACAGGGATATCACGTAGTATCAATAGTACTGGCCTTATGCGCAGGGGTGAGCGGCTTGATTTTATCGTATTACTTAAATACAATAACAGGCGCGACCATTGTGCTTATTGCGGCCATGATGTTTTTTATAACATTTGCGCTCAAGAATAAATTTGCCAAATAATATAGGCTGTTACAAGTGCGCAGATGGGTATTTTGTAACAGTCTCAATATGGAAGTGAGAAGCATGCAGGAAGATGATAAGTATAGTGCAGCATTAAAAAGTGTTGGCTTAAAAAATACCAAACATCGGCATTCCATTTTAGCAATACTGGAAAGGTGTGAAAGTCCGATTACCGCTGAAGAGATTTTTTTGGAATTAAAGCAGCAGCAAGTTGCCATTAATTTGTCATCGGTGTATCGAACCTTAGAAAATCTTGTGATAAAGGAAATGGTCGTTAAATCCACCATTTCCGGCGAAAGTAAAGCACTTTTTGAGCTTAAACGCACCGGGCACCGGCATCGGCTTATTTGCTCAGGCTGCAAAAAAATGATTGCTATTGAAGGCTGTCCGGTAGCGGAATACGAAAAATCACTGCAGCAGCAAACCGGTTTTCGTGTAACTGGTCATAAGCTAGAGATTTATGGCTATTGCCATGACTGTGAGCCAAATAAAAAATAGCCTTTTCCTGGAGGGGCCATATGTTTAATTTTTGGGGTAAGGTTTTCCTTAGAAGCAAACTATCCAAATGGGGTTTTATCAGGCAGTTGGCCGCTATGGTATATTGCTGCTTAGATGCTAAAACGCCTAAAAAGGTTAAATGGGGCATGGCAGCAGTCATTTTTTATGTCATTTTTCCGTTTGATATTGTGCCTGATGTTATGCCGGTGTTTGGCTGGCTGGATGATGCTGGAATTGCAGCTGGCGTGCTTTGGCTCTTAAGCCGTTATATACAAGAGGAACATTGGCGTAAAGCTGATGCGCTGCTGTATAATAAACAAAAGCGTTGAGAGGATTTTAATATATTTCGGCGAATACATCCAGTATAAGGAACTTTCTGGATGAAGGTGATAGATATGGTAAATTATATGGATTTGCAGGCCTGCATAGTGGACAACATTTTTGACGGGGTGTGCTATGTGGATATAGAACGCCGGGTGCTTTTTTGGAACAAAGCTGCGGAAAAGATTACAGGTTATGCCGCCGCTGAGGTCTTAGGACATTTTTGCTGTGACCGCTTGTATATTTATACCAACGAAAATGGGGAAAGTTTGTGCCGGAAGGGCTGTCACCTGTTACAGGCTATTCATAGCGGACGAATATATGAAGATGATCTGTATCTTAAAGGAAGCCAAGGCCATCGCATAGCGATAAATATCCGGGTTGTGCCCATGTATGATGAACAGGGACAAATTGTCGGCGCCGTACAGATTTTTCGTGAAATTTTATCGGCGGTTAGAGACGAATACAGAATAAAAGCGCTGGCTAAATTGGCCTATGTAGATTCATTAACAGAGCTTGCCAATAGCCAGTACATGGAAAATAAGTTACATGCCAAACTGGAAGACCTTAAACAGGGCAAGCCGACCTTTGGTGTGCTGCTGCTGCGGATTAATGAGTTCAAGGAATTTAATGATACATATGGTAATGATGTCGGGGATAAAATTCTCAAAGCGATTGCCAGGCAGCTTGCCAGAAATACCAGTGTCCCCGATGTGGCCGGACGCTGGCAAGGCACACATTTTTTGATATTTTCGCAAAATGACAAGCAAAGTATTCTTACTTTGTTAACTAATAAACTTAGCGCATCAATGAGCAAATCCAGCGTACGGGTAGATGGAGAAGATATCGGCTATTCAGTTTCGCTTGCTGCAACGATGGCGCAGGTAAATGATACGGTAGCTACGATAATTAATCGGCTGGAAAAGGAACTGCCGAAGCTGAAAAAAGAAAGTCCTGAGCCGGCGCAAGATAAAAAGTAAAATAAAGGAGGGTGTCTCAGATTTTTTTGAGACACCCTCCTTTATTAATAAAATATGTGACGCAGAAAGGTTCCTAAGGCGTGTGTGCAATAAATGAGATAAACGATGGAAAAGTAAGCTTGCAAAAAAAATAAAGCATAGCTGATAAAATTAGTAAATTGCGCCGGCTCTTCTTTGTGTTTGAGCGGTAATAGGAGCAGTAGCAATTCGGCGACAAATAGTAAGGGAGCAATATCAAATAGTATATTGGATAACAGCGAGGGAACAGAATACTGCACATAGCCCATCCAGCCTAAATTTATAATAGCGGAGGGTAAGAGGGCAAACAGCTCTTCCTGTCTGGTTGGTTCAAGCTCTTCCAATAAATCGTCTACCGGTTCTTCTTGTGGCTGGCCTGCTTCACTCCGGTGTTTATGTATTAGGTCAAACCCGATACTCCATAAAATAAACAAGGAAAAAGTAAAGGAAAATATAGGTAACAATGGCATTGCTATATCCTTTCTAATAATGCTATACAAATGATTTATCATTATTGTACATTTTAACATACACATTTTATCATAAAAGTATTTTGGGATAAATAAATTATTTATAAGCAAAACTTGCTTTTAGGGTTATGATTTTGCAATAATAAGGGTTATGGGTTATAAGCAGAAGGTCCTAAACCTATAACTCGTAACCAAAAACTCATAATCATAAAGGAATGTTAAACGTGGCTCGTGTTTATAAAGGAAGCAATCATTTGTGCCGCAGCGTCTGGCGCAATTGGTGGAGCGGGATGCTGTGTACTGTTTTATGCTTAGGTTATACATATTTGCTGTGGCAAGATAAGGTTTATTACTCACACTGGTATGATGTCTGGCCGGCGGTATTTTGCGGGTTATTGGCCCAGTGTTTTTTCGGCAAAGCAGCAAAATATCGCGCCGGAATGCAGGGGGAAAGGGTAAGCTTAAAATATGCAAAGAATTTACCCAGCGATTATTATGTGTTTACCAATGTAATGTTCAGAAATGCGGCCAGGCATACCGAAATAGATCTGGTTATTGTCGGACAAACCGGGGTCTTTGTGCTGGAGATTAAAAATCATCGAGGACTCATCCGCGGCGATGCGGACAAGGACGAGTGGACGCAGCATCTAGGAAGGCATGGGAAATATATCCGGCCTTTATATAATCCACTCCGGCAGGCTAAGCGCCAGGCTTATAATTTAGCGGAGGCTCTAAGGTGTCACTCTATTGGCGTTTGGGTAGAGAGCGCAGTTGTTTTTGTAAATAAAGCGGCAATACTAGAAGTAAAGTATCGAAATAGGCCGATCTTAACTGCGCCAGCGCAAATTTGCCGCTTTATTTTAGAAAATCGTTATGCGCAGCCGCTTGATCATACGATGGTAAAAAAGATAGCTGAGGCTATTCATACGTTGCAAAAGAGGAATCACTAAAAATGGAGTTTTTAGTTTATGACCACAACCTCAATGGAATCTCCGTTTTTTACCGGCGCGGTATATTCGGCGTGCTGCCCGTTAATCAGGGTATCGACCCGTTTGCCGTTAGGCAGAGTGCGAGGGTCAAATTTTACCGCTAGGAGCACACTGCTTAGCATTGGCGCAGGTTGCTCTGTGCACGAATATTCCACATTACTGCCTGAAGGAACAACAGTAGACAGCTCAGCTGGTGCACCGTTTAGGCGAAAGGTGTACTGACGGGTGGAAATAGTGTGCTTTTTACCGTTAAACGTAATCGTGATATGATCTCCGATCTCTTCAGCCATGCCGAGCAATTCGCCAATTGTCGGTTTAGGCAGCGGCTGTAAGGCAATCTTATCATTTGGCTGAATTTTGGTCGAGGGAATAGCGGTGATTTCAGCCTGATTGCGGATAATGGTATACTTCGGCCATAGACTGAAGATACGCTCCGTACCGTTCATGGTATAGAAGTAATCAATACATTCACTGCTTTGTCCGGCTTGCTTGAGCACATCTTCCAGATTATATGGTATATAATAGGAAACGTCATCCCGATCTTTTAATTTGGTGTTAGGGTCAGCTGGCAATTTATTGACGCTAATAAACGGGGTAACCTGATGAATATCTTCATTAATCTTTACCTGATAGCCAGCGGGAATTTGAGCCACTTCATTAAGCGGCGGAGCAGGTGTGCTGCCATCAGTTCCCTTGGCTACCGTAATAATATCGTTTTCGTGCAGGGCGGCATTAAGCTCGGCCTGCTCTCCGTTTAACGTAATTTTTCCGGGGGTATGATGCGTACCGGGAATGAATTTGGTTTCACCATTAATGCAAATGGTAATGCCAAGGCCTGGGCGACCGCGTAGATTTCGAATGTCAAGGCCGGCTGTCAGCAAGGCATCGGCAATTGTCAGGCTGCCAAGATTAAATAAGTGCAAAGGCTCATTGTTTAAGGTGACATTGACAAAATGCAGGGTGCGGCTGTTGGCTAGCTTGAGAATGCCAAGCGGTGTAACTGCATCCGGTGTGCACAAATCGGGGGGGATGTCTACAATATTTTCTACTGCATCAGGACGCCGGATAGCTACTCTTGCCGGCGGCAATTCTAAGGCTTCAGCGAGGGTTTTGGCTAGGAGAGGTGTTAAAGAGCCGCCGCCAACCAGTAGTACGGCTTGCGGGGAGCTGCCGTTGAGTTCTACAATTTGGGCCGCAATGGCCTGGGCTAATTCGCATACCTTGGTAGAAATGCTGTCTAAAATGTCCTTTACGGGTATTTCTTGAGGTAATCCCAGTACATCAGTAAAAGATACATTTTGCGTGGTTTCATTGAGCTGCCGTTTTACGCCTTCGGCCACATTGAAGTCCAGCAAATAGGCTTGTGAAATGGCTTCGGTGATTTCATCGCCGGCAAAAGGCACCATGCCGTAGGCAATAACCGAGCCGTCGCGGGTTATGGCAACATCAGAAGTGCCGGCGCCGACATCCACCAGTGTCAGGTTGAGATGACGCATCGTAGGAGGAATAAGTACATTAATGGCAGCAATCGGTTCAAGGGTCAGGGTGGATATTTCTAAACCAACTGTTTCTACTGCCGATTGCAGAGAATCGATAACCTGTCTTGGTAAAAAGGTAGCAATTACTTCAATGGCGGCTAACCTGCCGCGCTGGCCGACAAGACTTTTGAGAACGGTATGATCCAGACTAAATTTGATCACACTGTAACCAACGCAGTAATAGCTGGTAGGATCAGGTATGGCCTGCGATGTAGCCAGCTGGCGCTGCGCGTTTTGGATGGCAGCCAGTTCAAGCGACCGTTCATCGCTTGGGGACAGTACGCCGCGCCCGGAGCTTTCTATTTCAGCGCTGGCTTTAATGGTGCACAGTGCGCGGCCTGCGGCAGCGACAGATACCATTTTTAACGGGCCGCAGCTTTTTTCTAATTTTGTTTTTACATCTGATAATACACTGGCTACTTCCATTACATCATGAATTTGCCCATCAAGCATGGCACGGGTATGGTGCTCCTGGCGCTCACAGTGCAATATTTTAATAGAATTATCAAGTTGTTCACCAACCAAACCGATGACACTGCGTGTGCCAATATCCAGGGCAAACAGCAAATTGGCGGGGGTGTTATTTTCGCCGTTATTATTATCCATAAAATACACCTCAAGTTCACTATTGCAATTATAATATTAGACTCAAAATAATATAATTCGAGTTTGTCTTGTATTTTCCTCTAAATTTGCCGGGTTTGCTGTCGGTTTAGGAAAAAATATTACAAGCTAAGATGATTAAGAAAGTATATATTTCGTTGGAGTATTTTGCTAGAATATATTATGTACACAAAAAGAAGCTACGTTTGGTCTGGAGGTAACCTACTATGAAAAAGGTACATATTGTTGTGGATAGTACCTTTCGGATATCAGCGGAATTGCTTGCTCGGCACAGCAATTTACATATAGTATCTTTAAAACTGCGGCTGGGCCAGGACGAATGGCCGGAGACCGAGCTTAGCGCAGATCAGCTTTTACTGATGGCGAAAGAGCGCGGACTTCATCCAACAACATCTCAGCCTGCGCCAGGGGATTTCTTAAAGGTATTTGAGCCGCTGATTCAGGCAGGCCGTGAAATTGTCATGATTACCGTGGCCGGGGGCCTGAGCGGTACGGTGCAGGGCGCACGTATGGCAGCAAAAATGGTAAACAGTCAAAAAATACAGGTTGTGGATTCGACGACTACTTCGGTAGGCGGTGTCAAGCTGACCGAGGCCGCCTTACAGATGGCAGCTGAGGGGCTTTCGAGCGTCGAAATTGCTGAGCGTCTAACCCGTATGGCTGAGGCTACCAATACAATACTAATTCCTGGCGAATTGACCTTTTTGCAAAAAGGCGGTCGGATTGGCGGCGCCGCTGCCTTGATTGGCAACATTCTGCAGATTAAGCCGTTGCTTTTTTTAGACAGGGAGGGCAAGGTTGCCGTGCTTGAAAAAGTCAGGACAAAAAAACGCGCCTTACTGCGCGCCGTAGAAGAAGTTAAAAAGTGCGGTGAGCTTGAATATCTGGCCATCGGCTATATTGGGGCCGAGGCGGAAGCTGTTGAACTGAGTGAGCTTTTTCAGGCGGCATATCCTGAGCTAAGCGTGCTGACAGATATGCTGAGCCCGGTTATTACCGCCCACGTGGGGCCTGGGACAGTAGGGTTTGTCTATCAGCAAAAACTTAATTAGGCGAGTGAGAAAGGAGCGGTGTTATGACACAAATAGAATATCTTACTGGAAATGATTTTCGCCGTATGGTGGCAGGGGCCTATTACACTTTTATGCGCGAACATGAATATATTAACAGCTTAAATGTCTTTCCTGTGCCTGACGGTGATACAGGCACTAATATGCTGCTCACACTAGGCGCGGTTGCCAAAGCCATGGATGAGTCGCCGGAGAGCGGGATTGGTTCTATGGCCAAGTGGGCGGCTGACAGTGCGATTATGGGAGCTAGAGGCAATTCAGGGGTCATTTTATCACAGATTTTTCGGGGTATCGCCAGAGGGCTTGCGAGTAAAGAACAGGCAAGTTCATCAGAGCTTGGCAAAGCTTTTCAATATGGTATTCTCTATGCGTATCGGGCGGTAGCCAAACCGGTTGAAGGTACAATTCTTACTGTTGCCAAAGGCATTGCAAAAGGGGCACGGGATGCAGTGCGCGAGGGCCGTTTATTTGCAGAAATCCTAGAGCAGGCGGTCGCGGCCGGCGAAATTGAACTTCAGCGTACGCCTGAACTCTTGCCGGCCTTGAAGGCGGCAGGGGTAGTCGATGCAGGCGGCAGAGGGCTTATTGTATTTTTGCAGGGGTGTTTAGAGGGGCTTGGCGGAGAATACTGCGCGCCGGAAGCCAATTTTTCTCGGGATTTGCGTTTTAAGACCGAAGAAATTGTCATAGAACAGGTTCATCCTTACTGTACGGAATTTATTGTAAGGCCGTGTCATATTAGCCTGCCTGAGGCTCGCCATGTCTTAGAGCCAATGGGTGAATCTTTGGTTGTGGCCGAAGGAACTGATTTATTAAAGGTGCATATTCATACAGGACATCCGGGGTTAGTGCTTGAGTCAGCCGTGACCTGGGGTACACTGCATGATATAAAAATTGATAATATGGCCGATCAGCATCGCGAGACCATTGGCCAAAATACCAGAGATAAAAGGCCGGCTGTGCCGGTAGGCAAACAGGTTGTAACCATTAGCGTGGGCGCAGGGGCGGGCATTGAAGAGATTATGCGCAGCCTTGGCGCTGATGTCATAGTGTCAGGCGGGCAGACCATGAACCCGTCAGTTGAAGATTTGGTGGGGGTTGTTCATAGCGGCAGCGCCGACAAATATATTATTATGCCCAATAACAAGAACATTATATTGGCTGCGCTGCAGGCAAGAAAACTTTTGCCTGACAAGGTGGAAGTAGTAGAGACAGCAAATATTCCACAGGGACTTGCGGCCTTGATGGCGTACGATGAGAAGCTATCGGCAGCCGAAAATGTGACGCGGATGACAGCCAGGGCCAAGGCGGTTAAAGCCGGGGCAATTACGATTGCCGTTAGGGATAGTATGCTTGCAGGTCAGTTGGTACCAACAGGTGCTTATATCGGGGTTATTAACAGCCATGTAGCAGTATATGCGGGGGATTTGTTTACTACGCTAGCAGGCATGGTAAAACAGCTGATTACTCCGGAGAGTGAGATTGTCAGTCTGTATTACGGCTGTGACCTAACAGAAAATGAGGCTGGGGCTATTGCGGATAAGCTCCGCGCTGAGCTTGATGAAGTAGAAGTGGAGCTTTATGCTGGCGGACAGCCGCTGTATCATTTTTTGATTAGTGTAGAATAGTGAATATAGATTTATTTAAAGGCTGCCAAAGGGCAGCCTTTTTCGTAGCTATTATGTTTAGCCGTTAACAATCGTCCCCCCATTTACATGAAGCACTTGCCCTGACATATAAGACGAATCCTCCGAAGCTAAAAAGACATAAGCCGGTCCTAACTCAGCAGGCTGTCCGGCGCGTTTCATGGGGCTGTTTTGTCCAAAGGATGAGACATGCTGCTCATTAAAGGAGGCCGGAATAAGGGGTGTCCAGATGGGGCCAGGAGCCACAGCATTCACTCTGATGCCTTGCCCGACAAGAGACATCGATAAGGAGCGGGTAAAGGATACAATGGCTCCTTTGGTCGAGGCATAGTCTATGAGCTGTTCATGCCCTTCATAGGCAGTAACCGAGGCAGTATTGATAATGGCGCTGCCGCTTTTTAAATGGGGCAGTGCTGCTTTGGCCATAAAAAAGTACGAAAAAATATTGGTACGAAAGGTTGACTCCAGCTGCTCGGCTGAAATATTGGTAATAGACGTTTGCACATGCTGCTCAGCTGCGTTGTTGACAAGGATGTCTAAGTGTCCAAAGGCATCTATTGTTTGCTTTACTGTTTGCTGGCAAAAGGCTTCTTGGCCAACATCGCCTGCGAAAATAAGGCAGCGGCGTGCCAGCTTTTCAATTTCCGCTTTGGTGTTTTTCGCATCGTCATGTTCGTCTAAATAAACAATTGCGATATCTGCCCCTTCCTGGGCAAACGCTAGGGCTGCCGCCCGGCCGATGCCGCTGTCGCCGCCGGTAATAATGGCGGCTTTTTGCACCAGCTTGTCGCTAGGCTTGTAGGTTGGCTTTAATGACACCGGGCGGGGGTTCATTTTGGCTTCAAGGCCAGGCTGTTTATCCTGGTGCTGCGGCGGGAAGGCAGTGTCTGGGGAATTTTGTGTTTCACTCATAAAAATGCTCCTTTCGCGGGTTTACTAGTACTATTCCCAAGAAAGGAGCATTCTATATATAACGCATCAAACATTTGGCGCAGGGCTCATAGCACAGGGCACTTGGCTTAAAAACAGATACCCAGTGCCCCGAGCCATGCGTCCTGTGCCGCATGTTATTGTTTTTTGTACTGCTCGACCTGTTTGAGGCTAAGCCCGATACGTCCGCGTTCTTCGTCGATGCTGATGACTACCACTTCAATAATGTCTCCAACCGAAACGACATCCAAGGGATGGCGAAAGGGCTTATTGCTGAGCTCTGAACGGTGAATAAGTCCGTTGGTTTTGATGCCGATATCGACAAAAACGCCAAAGTCGATGACATTGTGTACCGTGCCTTTTACCACTGTGCCTGGCTGAATATCTGACAGCTTAACAATATTTTTGCGCGTCATAGGGGCGGGCAAATCTTCGCGCGGATCGCGGCCTGGCTTGACTAAAGCGGCAATTATATCTCTTACCGTAGGTTCGCCGGCCTTAAGCTCAGCGGCCAATTTAGCCGGATCAACCAGTTTTACTTTAGCTTGCAGGATATCAAGGCTTGCTTTGTTTTTCAGGTCTTGTGGCGTAAAGTGCAGTTTAGCCAAAATATCTTGGGCCAGCTTATACGATTCCGGATGGACCGGTGTGCTGTCAAGCGGGTTTTCGCTCGCGAGAAGCCTTAGAAAACCTGCCGCCTGGGTAAAGGCAGCTTGGCCTAAACGGGATACCTTTAATAGTTCGGCGCGGCTTGTAAAGGAGCCGTGCTCATCACGGTAGGCTACGATATTTTTAGCGACACTGGCATTGATGCCGGAGACGTGTTTTAACAGTTCAATGGAGGCGGTATTTAGCTCTACGCCCACATGGTTGACACTTGACTCGATGGTTGTGTCAAGTGTACCAGTTAGTTCCTTTTGATTTACATCATGCTGATACTGACCAACCCCAATGGATTTCGGGTCGATTTTGACAAGCTCGGCCAAGGGGTCTTGAACACGGCGGGCAATGGATACTGCGCCGCGTAGAGTAACATCAAGGTCAGGCAGCTCGTCTTTGGCAAGCTTGGAGGCAGAGTAGACCGAAGCTCCTGCTTCGTTGGTTATCAGATAATGTACGGCTAGGTTGTTGTCATTAATCAGTTTGGCGGTAAATTCTTCAGTTTCGTAGGAGGCTGTACCATTGCCAATGGAAATAAGCGTAACGTTATATTTTTTTATGGCTGCCAGTACGCGCTCAGCCGCTTTTGCGGCCTGGGCTTCACTCATTGTAAGGTATAAGGCGTCTGTTGCCAGCACAGCGCCGGTGGGGCTGACAATTGCCATTTTACAGCCTGTACGGTAGCCGGGGTCAAGCCCCATCACGGTATGTCCAGACAGCGGCGGCTGCAGTAAAAGCTGCTTTAGATTAAGGCCAAATACGCGGATGGCTTGTTTTTCAGCGTTTTCGGTAAGTAAGGCGCGAACCTCACGTTCAAGGGCGGGAAACAGCAGTCTTTTATACCCGTCAGCAATGGCGGCTTCAATGGTTTCATTAAAAATGGAAGCATTTTTAATGGTCATCTTATTAATCGTGCTGCACAGCGTATCATGTGCGGCAAACAGCGTAACTTTAAGAACGTCTTTCTTTTCACCGCGGTTGATAGCTAGGATACGATGCGACGGCATGCGCCGGACAGGCTCACGGTATTCTTTATAATTGAGAAATTCTTTGCCGTCGGCATCAGATACCGTCATTTCGGTAACAATTTCAGCATTTTGCCATAAGGCCTTTCGGAGGGCAGCCCGGACAGCAGCCTGTTCACAAATTTGTTCGGCAACAATATCCATAGCGCCAGCCAAAGCCGCTTCGGCTGAAGTGATTTCTTTTTCCGGGTTCAAGTACTTTTGGGCAATTTCGAGCGGCGTCGCGGCAGTTATTTCCTGCGCTAAAATAATATCAGCCAGCGGCTCTAGGCCCTTTTCCCGCGCCATTTGCGCTCTGGTGCGTTTTTTGGGCCGATAAGGAAGATACAAATCTTCGAGATCTTGGAGTTTGGTAGTGGCCGTGATGGCTTTAGACAGATCCGACGTAAGTTTACCTTGCTCTTCAATACTAGCAGAGATATCCTCCTGGCGTTTTATTAAATTCCGGAGGTATTGCAGGCGTTCTTCAATCGTACGGATTTGTTCTTCGTTGAGCTCGCCGGTAGCCTCTTTACGGTAGCGGGAAATAAACGGTACGGTATTGTCGTCATCTAGGAGTTTTATGGTGGCTTCTACTTGATAAGGTTTTACCGAGAGTTCTCGGGCAATAGAGTTTGGAATTTCAGTAAGTAACATGCGTTCACCAACTTCTAAAATTTTCTGCAAGCTATAAATGCTTAGCATTTTGTGCACTTGTAATTATACCACGGATTTTAACATTATAAAAAAGACTGTCTCAAGCAGCCGACAAGAGGGAGGTCAGCTACTTAAGAACAGTCTATGTAGGGGCAAAAGCTAATATTCAAGTACTGCAGTTATCATTATATTGGTAGTGTGTGCCAAATTAATATCCACATAATCACGAGTTTTAAATACACGGACAGTGGGCCGCAGCGGAAAATGCGCCCGGTTTTTCACAATATAACCAAGTTCTCCTGTATTGAGACGGACTTGCGCGCCAATCGGATATATTGCTACAGTGTGGAAAAAGGCGCGTAAAATATATATATCATATAAAATATTGCCTGCTGTCATCATTTGCTCAACTAATTCATTGATGGGCGTACCTAAGCTTTGTGCCTGGGTAGCAGCATTATCAAAATCATTGGATAGCGCTACAATGCGGGACAGCGGATGGATATTTTTATTTTCTAGGCCAAAGGGAAAACCGGAGCCGTTATAACATTCATGATGTTCGGCGGCAATCCGGGCGATCGTGTCATTATAGTTGGTGCTCAGCAGCAGGTTGTAGCCGTATAACGTATGCAGGCGCTCATCTTCAATAGATTTGCCGGCATTTGTGAGCGGGATAACCGATTTGCCGATATCATGCATTAGTGCGCCGACCGCCAAATTACGGAGGGCCTGTTGTGGTAATTTTAAATATAAGCCGGTAATAATGGAAAGTAAGCAGACATTAACGGCATGGTTGACCTCGTCTATTTCAGGCTGACGTACCTGCACATTCATGATATTGGCCATTTGCGGCTCAATTTCCTCAATAATGGAATTCGTTACTGCGGTTATTTCACGAAAAAATTTATTGGAATCCTGCTCAAGCAAATCTTCGGTTTTAGTCTTTAATAGGGTGCGAAAGCACTCCGTAATTTCGTTTCTGAGCTTGAGCGAAATTGCCTGGCATTCTTTCAATTCATTAGCAATAGAGTCTTCGACAGGTACAGCATAAATACCAAAGTGTTTTAAACGGGCAATATACGATTCGGTTAAAGCAATTCCTTTTTCCAAAAGCAGGTTGCCGGACGCATCTATCAGATCCTTAGCCAGAATCATCCCAGATTGTGCGTAATCAAGGCGCATGGTTTAATCATCTCCATATATTGCAAATACGAGACCTTTTTTCTAATATTATTATATAAAAAATTGCCAATAAAAAAAATTAACCCATAGTCCTAGAAATGTAGGACCTTTGTCCCGATTTGTTCACAATTATTTACATAACATTGTAGGTAAATACAATATTGTAATTATTATGTGGGTAAGCGATCGTTTTGCATGAAGGCAATAGGAATGGGGTATGCTAGTTTTGGTCAAATAGAAGGGGGGGATTTAAATGCTATCAGCAAAAGAATTAATGCAGCTCGAAGATTTTTTGACAATGGAGCAAAGTAATATTAAAACCTTGAATCAGTTTGCCAATCAGCTGCAGGATTCACAAAGCAAGCAGCTGTTTCAGCAAATGGCGCAAAAAAATCAGCAACATGTTCAAACAATCAGCAAGCATTTAACAGCCGGACAAACCTTACAATAAAATTAGGAGGTGTCGATTATGGCACAAATGGGACAGCAGCAGCAGAGCCAGGCACTGAGCGGTCAGGGCCTGCAGCTTACTGAGCAGGATGTTATGCAGATATGCCTAGGTCAGACCAAGCAGTTGGCTGGGTCTATAAATACGTATATATTAGAAGCCAACAGCGAGCAGCTTCGTCGTGATTATATGACAGCATTAGGCGATGTCTATAATCAGCAAAAGCAGTTATTTGATTTAATGGAACAAAAGGGCTATTATAATGTGAAAAATGCTACGCAGCAGGATATTAGCCAGGCGGCCAGTAAGTTTAACAGCCAGCAAAGTATGTAAATACAGAAAAATAAGCTCTATGCCTTTGCATAGGGCTTATTTTTTGTATTTATAAACACTTTAATTATGGGAAAAATCAGGATATTTTAATTGACAATATTTAATATACATCGTATAATACATTACGAGTATTTTAA
Source organism: Pelosinus sp. (assembly GCA_021372375.1). Taxonomy (GTDB): domain Bacteria; phylum Bacillota; class Negativicutes; order Propionisporales; family Propionisporaceae; genus JAJFUN01. Next base: position 15,702 of record JAJFUN010000098.1, read on the forward strand.
TAATGATTTTCCGCAAATATTTTGTGTAAATTATGGGGGTGAGTACATGGAGTATATCACATCACTGTTAAGAGATAAGGGTTTCAAAGTAACACCGCAGCGTTTAGCGATATATAAGGTTCTGGCGAGGACTAAGGCTCATCCTAGTGCTGAAATGATTTTTAATGAGCTGCAGCCGCTATATCCGACGATGAGTTTGGCTACTGTATATAAGACAATCGAGATATTAAAGGAAATTGGCTTGCTGCAGGTGCTTAATGTCGGTGAAGACAGCTTTCGTTATGATGCCAATGTCGAGAACCACCCGCATATCCGCTGTATGGTCTGCAATCGGGTTGACGATTTAGATAATATTGAAACAGCTGGTTTTGCTGATTCGGTCGCCAAGCTTACGTCCTATCGCATTACCGGACAGCAATTTTACTTTTACGGTATCTGCCCGGCCTGTCAAAAGAAAAACGATAAATGATGCAAATAAAACCCGCCGTCGGCGGGTTTTATTTATATTTTCCCCTCTTGAGAGGGGAATTGAGGCAAAATGCACTGATTTTTTAGCTTCAAGGCTAAAAGAACGCGTTAGCGGTATCTTCTCTTAGTTTACATAAAATACATGTAGGCTGATTCTACTCGTTATGCTATAATAGGTGCCTGACATTAAAGAATGTAGGGGTAAGCCCCTGCATCTAAGAGAGGAGGCGCTGTTATGCGTACTATGAGTATAGAAAACCATGTGCTGATTGTAGGATTAGCTCTGCTTTTATATGTGGCGGCTGTATTTAACGGGCTGCCGCTGCGGCCGCAAATGTGGCTGTATCCGCTGGTGCGGAAAGCAGCGCAGTCGAAGCTTGACTATCAGACACGTACTATGCCTGCTCTGGAGACAGAGCATTTTCGTATTAAATATACCCCCGCAGATGCTGAGAGCGTACCCATGGTGGCCGAGGCCTCTGAACAGGCTTATCAGTCTGTTACTGCTCTAATGGGCTACAGGCCCCAGGATAAAATTATTATTGTAATCCAGCCGTCTCGTGAAGAGCTGCGCCGGGTTTTTGGCTGGACAGGAACAGAGACCGCAATGGGCGTATATTGGGGTGGTTCCATTCAGCTATTGTCGCCGCGTCTATGGATGACAGGCAAAACAACTGCTGATTTCGTGCAAAGCGGCCCAATGGTGCATGAATTTACCCACCTTGTGCTGGACTATATGACAAACGGCAATTATTCACGCTGGTTTACCGAAGGGCTGGCGCAGTATATGGAATACCAGGTTAACGGTTATGAATGGCGTCAGGCTAGTAATATGCTAAACCAGGAACTCTACAGCATGCCGGAACTAGAGGGCAACTTTGATGGGCTCCAAAATCAGTCGCTGGCTTACCGGGAAAGCTTTATGGCTGTCCGCTATATTGCAGAGGTTTATGGCAATGATAAACTGCAGCAGGTTATTGTAGACTTAACCAAAGGTCAAAGCGTGGCCAAAGCCATCCAAACAGCGACAGGACTAACCTATGCTGATTTTGTATTGCGCTGGCCGGCTTGGGCTGTAGTGCAGGATGCTCAAAAAAAGCTTCCTAATATAGGGATGGCGATTTAAGGGAAGGGGCGATGTAGTCGCCCCTTTGCTATTTCTCCCTTTCTTCATTAGAGAACTATTGTAGAGATAGGCGTAGCGTGCTAAAATAACCGTGAATGGATAAGTAAAGGAGAACAAGATGGGGATTTTTCAGGCCTGTGATATTCGCGGCATTGCGGATACTGAGCTTACAGATGATATAGTATATAAAATTGCCTTGGCAATTGGGACAAAGCTTACAGGGAAAAAAGTGGTTGTCGGTGGTGATGTACGGCTTTCCACGCCGCGGCTCCAGCAAACTTTAATTGAAGGATTAGTATATTCAGGCTGCCAGGTTATGGATATAGGCACAGTAGCTACGCCGGTTTTTTATTATGCGCTAAAGTCAGTAGGCGCTGACGGCGGGGTGATGGTCACAGCCTCGCATAATCCAGCTCCCTATAACGGGTTTAAACTGGTACTTGGGCCGCAGCCGGTATCAGAGGAAGATGTGGCTGAGATTGGCCGGCTTGTTGCGTGCGGGGCTAGTATCCCCGGGCAGGGCTCAGTGCAAAAATTAGAGGTAGTAGAAGATTACATCAGCTACATAAAAGATAAAGCCAAACCCGAAAGCCTGCGCGTAGTAGTAGATGCTGGAAACGGCGCGACTTCACTGATTGCGCCGAAGGTTTTTCGGGCTATTGGCTATGATGTGGTGGAGCTATACTGTCAGCCTGACGGGGCCTTTCCCAATCGTTCCCCCAATCCGGCTTTAGCCGAGAATCTCGAGAGGCTTGGGGACAAGGTACGCTCTACCGGGGCCAGCCTTGGCGTAGCCTTTGATGGGGATGGGGACAGGGTGGCCTTTGTTGATGAAAATGGCCGGGCTCTTGATAATGATGACATTATGGTGCTGTTAGCTAAATATTATTTAAAAAAACAGCCTGGAACCATTATTTATGATGCTAAATGTTCGCTGGTCGTGCCCGAAGAAGTGGCAGCAGCCGGGGGGCGGGCAATTATGGCCCGCGCCGGGCATACCTTTAGTAAGGCTGCCTTTATGCGGGAAAATGCTTTATTTGCCGGAGAAATCAGCGGGCATTTCTTCTTTTCGGAACTGGGCAATGATGACGGCATGTTTGGCGGTATCAAGCTATGTGAATTTGTGGCCGAAGCGGGCTCGCTTGCAAGGCTGGTAGATGCTATTCCAAGCTATCTATTGACACCGGATATCAGGATACCGTATCATGGCGGAGATAAGCCGGAGGTGCTTGAAACAATCGCCCAAAAGCTTGATGCCTATCAGCTAAACCGCATTGACGGGGTGCGCATAGAGTTTGCTGACGGTTGGGGCATGATTCGCGCTTCGGTGACCGAGCCGTTATTTACCCTGCGCTTTGAGGCCAAATCAGCCGAGCGTATGCAGCAAATCATGGACATTCTGGTCAGCGTATTGCCAGAGGCAATCAGCGCAGCAGTACAAGAAAAACTAAGGAAACTTGGTTACAAGATATAAGATACGGTTATGGACTACGGGTCTTGGGTTATGAGTATTTGCTTTAAACCCATAACCCGTAACCCATAGCCATAACAATTTATTGAAGGAGTTTTACTAATGCAGTTTCATGTTTTAGCCAGCGGCAGCACAGGGAATGCCGTGTTTTTGGAAATGGAAGGGGCCAAAATATTAGTAGATGCCGGGATTAGTGCCAGACGGATTAAAAATGCGCTAGCTTCTATCGGCACAAATGTAGCAGATTTAGATGGCATTTTGATTACCCATGAGCATCGTGATCATATCAGCGGGATTGCTACGCTGACCAAAAAATACCGCCTGCCGGTGTATGCCCGGGCAGCCACCTGGAATGCTATGTACTGCCGGGCTGATATTCCGGCTGAATGCTGCCGTGAGCTAGGGGACAGCCTAGATATTGGCTCAGTTAAGGTTGAGCCGTTCAGTATTTCTCATGATGCGGCTGATCCGGTTGGGTTTAACCTGTTTCAGGGTGAGTTTAAGTGCAGTGTGGCAACAGACCTCGGGTTTGTGACAGAGGGAGTAAAGACGGCGCTGGCATTATCTGACGTAATAGTTTTTGAGTCCAATCATGATGTGGATATGCTAAAAGGCGGTTCTTACCCATGGCATCTTAAAAAGCGGATTATGAGTAACCGGGGCCATTTATCAAATTATGATGCAGGCTGGACGCTGGCGCGCCTCGAGCGCAAACAGCATACCCAAGTGTTCTTGGCGCACATGAGTCAGGAAAACAATCGACCCGAGCTTGCTGCGCGTACAGTCAGCGAGATTTTGCGCGAGCAGGGTTGTGATAAGGAAATAGATCTTACGCTGACATTTCCTGATCAAATCAGCAGCATAAAATGGCCGCCGGATAAATAAATTGTCATAAAGCTGCCATATTTGTGAAGTATGATAATACCAAAACAAAAAGGTTATATTAGAAATACCTTATTGAGGAGGGCTTATAATGTACAATCGCTATAAAAAATATGCGCCGTATCTGATTGTGGCCGTTATTGGCGCACTCTTGGGCGGCGGTCTGGTACTGGGCTACGGCAGAGATATTCTGCAAAAAAGAATACCGCAGGCAAGTCAAGAATCGCCGCTGAATAATCCGCTGTTTAACGCGCCCGCAGCGCAAGCTGGCGTTTCGGATGCTAGGAATACCCCGATAGTGAGGGCTGCCAAAGCGGCTGGACCAGCAGTTGTGGGGATAGCCAACAAAGGATATGCGCGGGACTTTTTTAATCGCAAAGTGCTTGTGGAGCAAGGCTCGGGCTCAGGCGTTATTTTTGATAGCAATGGCTATATTGTCACCAACAACCATGTTGTTGAGGGCTCGCAGGAACTGGCCGTATCGCTCTCTGACGGTCGTGTGCTGACAGGTAAGGTTATTGGTACAGATCCTGCTACAGACTTAGCCGTAGTCAAAGTAGATGCGACCGGACTGCCAACAGCAGCCTTTGGCGATTCAGACAGCCTATTAGTCGGTGAGCCAGCGATAGCTATCGGCAATCCTTTGGGGCTTGAGTTTCAGGGCAGTGTGACTTCCGGTGTAATTAGTGCGCTCAATCGCACAGTTGATACCGGTGAACGAAAATTCAAGCTAATCCAGACAGATGCCGCCATCAACCCCGGTAATTCCGGCGGGGCGCTAGTTAACGCCGACGGCGTCATTATCGGCATCAACAGCGCCAAGATTGCGGCGCAGGGCGTGGAGGGCATCGGGTTTGCCATTCCGATTAACACCGCCAAACCGATTATTCAGTCGCTGATTGAAAAAGGCAAAGTAGTGCGTCCGTACCTTGGCATCGGGTTTATTGACCAAGCCATGGCTGAGAAGAATGGCTATGATTTTCCCTATGAACAGGGCGTCTATGTAGCCAAAGTAGATCCAGAGGGGCCTGCCGGCAAAGCCGGGATACTCAAGGGCGACGTTATTACAAAGTTTGCCGGCGTAGACATTAAGAGCGGCTCAGACTTGCAGGGGGCAAAGGATGGTCAGTCAGTAGGCAGCAAAGTAGACGTAGTGGTACAGCGCGGCGGTCAAACGCTAACTTTGCAAATAATGCTTGGGGAAACGCCTAGCAGTCAATGAAGATAACAATCGTTGCCGTAGGCAAAATTAAAGAAAAATACCTCACCGCAGGCATCGCCGAATTCACCAAGCGCCTCACGCCCTACTGCAAGCTTCACATTATTGAGGTCGACGAAGAACGCATGCCTGATAATCCATCAGAGGCTGATAAACTAAGAGTACTCACCCGTGAGGGTGAGCGCATGTTAAAGCATGTCAAAGACTCAAGCTACCTGATTGTGCTTGATGTTGTCGGCAAACAAGCATCATCAGAAGAACTTTCCGCCAAAATTGACGCTTTGGCCCTCAAGGGCCAAAGCGATATTGTCTTTATTATCGGCGGCGCTTTCGGGCTGTCGCCGGAAGTGCAGAAAGCGGCTAATGAACGGCTGTCGTTTTCCAAAATGACTTTCACGCATCAGATGATACGGCTGCTGCTTGTAGAGCAGGTATACCGGGCGTTTAAGATTAGCCGGGGGGAACCGTATCACCTCTAACGGTGCAAAATGGCCTCGAGTCCTGCAAAAATCAGGGCTTGAGGCCTTGTTATTTGTTTGAGTTGCTATAATGATGCCCTGATTGCCCTGATGTATAGAGTAAGAAAAACAGATATATTTGCGATAATTGGCAGGAAAAAAAGAATTTTGCCCGTAAAATATATTTATTATGAGCTTTTTAGCTAAAGGAGATATATATTATGGGCGATCAAGATACTGGATTATAATTAAAGTGGACATATTCTGAATAGAGTGTGCCTGCTTTTTTTATAGTTTTATAAAATAGGTGGTGAAAATATGGCTAATACAGTTAAAAAGAAGCATCCAGACGATATGACTAGAAAAGAATTGATATCTCGACTGGAATGGCCTGAAAGAACATTTACGGAGCGATTCAACAAATTCTTGAAATATTACGGAATTAGCAAGAAACACTTTACATATGATGTTTTTGAAAGTCCACAAGAACGACTGGAGCGAATGTCCTCACAAGATTTAACGGATGAACAAAAGAAACAAGACGAAAACCGAAAGATTCTTATTGATTATCGCTACAAGGACTTACTATTTGTGCTTATGAAAGCATATGAAAAACATCCTCTTTATCGAGAAAATTATGATGAATCATCAATCACTTTAGAGCGAGTAATCGCTTATAATGAAAAGCTAATTGATCTTGTAGATACTCTTCCAGAAGGCATGAAATATAATACCATGGCACATCCAGCTTATTATCGTACAGTTAATCAATTACCCACCATGAAGAAATTGTCGGAAAAAATCCATCAGTTTCTAGCGGCTTCTGTATTGGTGCCAAAGCAGGTTAGGTTGCAAGTATGGGAAGAAATGTTTGATTTTGTGGATTACATGATTTTTCGTACATTTGATCTTAGTGTAAAGTATCATCAGGAGCAAAAGGAAGTTGGTAAAAGAGAGAAAAACAAGGCAAAAAAACGGAATAACTTGCTGAAAACTGATCCAAATCAAGCATACCACGAAATGTTAGCACAGCTTTTTGATGACAGAAATCAAGATGCTAAACAGGATGGAGATTTACCTTGTGATACTCTTGATGGATACCTTGTTATGCTACTGAAAACTTATATTATTGTAGTTGAGGAATTGGATGCTGCACCGAAATTGCGTGTCGAACTTGAAAAAGATGTACGACTTTCTAATGAATTAGCAAAGTGTGCCTATAATGAAATTGGAAAAAAGATTGGTGCTAGTGCTAGTGAGGTTCAAGCAGCTGAACAAGAAATTTGGAAACAGGAGGTAATCGAGTACGCTGAACAAGCCAAAAAGCCATTTGATTCTGTTATCGAGCTAAGAGAGAATATGAAAGATGTTTGGGATAAATTTAAAGATCATGCTGATTGTGATTTAGGGCATAAGCATTATAAGGAGTTCTTGGATTTTTGTGACCAGGTAGAGAAAGCTGTTAATAAGGGGGATTATTTAATTACTAATATTGTTAAAGATCCCGCCTTAGATATTGTTAAGAAAAAATAGATAATAATTCCCGTATTTATCGGAACCTGCAAGGATATATTCCTGGCAGGTTCTTTTTTTTATTTGCCACATAACTGCTGCTAATTGGGTTATGAATTAAAGTATAGTCATAGGTCAGTTAGTTACTCAGCAGTAATGTTAGCGCGGCAAGTTTTATTTATATATTGCCGCGTAACTGATGAGAAATACGAAATGATCTAAAGTAAGTACAGAGGTTGTCGTAACAATTGAGCAATAATGACAAAGAGATTTTTATATTCTGCGAAACTGCGCGACAATCAAATACTCTACGGCATGGAGGTAAGGTATTCATTCATTAAAAACTGAATAGGGCGGTTAGCCTCATGTGACCCGAGAAGGGCATACGGAGTTGTTAATCGTTGCCGATGAAACCGATAGAAATGTTTTGAGCGTGCCAAGGCTTGTAAAGGCCGGGGAAGCATCGCGATGCTAAAACGTGCTATTAGGAAAACTCATCGCGTAGGTCTTGATTAAATTATTATAAGAAATTTAGAACACTAAGGAGGAATTAAAGTGGAAAAAAGAATTGAAATTGAATTTCCTAAATACTTAATGAAGAGCGTAAAATATTGGTTTGGTCTCTATGAACCAATTTGCCCTCAAAGCTTACAAAAGCTTAGGGAAACTATCGAGGCACATGGCATAAATTCATATGAAATAGAAAAAGCGGAGAAAAAAATAATAGTAACTGTTTTCTATGAACCACCACTGCTGATTAGTGATGGTGAGCAGGAAATGAACATAATGCATAATTTGTTGCTGAAATTAGAAACTTGCTTAGAAGAAGCCGGGATTACAAAAGATAGAGATAATTTTACATATTGTGCCAACTATGAAGATGATGCCGAACCATTCTGGCAGGACTTCCCTTTTATAGAGTGGTTTTATAAAAATAAAGCGCTAGCAATGTTATTGTGCGAAAAGGAAGATTGGAATAAGTTCAAAATAGAGGTGAATAAAAAATATTATCAATTAATAGAAAAACTTTATATGCAATAGGTGCTTTTAATATAGAGGCTAATATTTTGTATGCTATTAGCCTCTATATTAAACAGATTACAAATAAAACAAGTAATAAATTACTGAAGGGGGCTTAAAAAATGAGCAGTGCAGAGAATATTAAAATTGTTGCAGTTCATAACTACGTAAGCAGCGTCGATGAAAAGCAAATATTAGAGGATGGTCAAGAGCTTTCTGTTTTTATACCGTTTAAGAAAATACAGATAGCATATAGTCAGGAGCAAAACTTATATCGTATCACTTACTGTATGAAAAGCCCGTTGCCTGTAACAAATGAGTATTGGCATATTTGTATGAATGTATGTGAAGATATTTTAGGATTGGCGGCCATTGTAGAAGTTGAAGAGGAACCCCAAAATCAACTATATGTTAAATATAAGATATATAGTGCTGCTACGGCTGCAGCCTGCACACAGGAAAATGTAATTAATCTGAAGGGCTATTTGGAATGCAAAAAACGGCTTTTATTTCATGAAGATATTATATTGGATGGAAGGGCGTGAGGTCATGCCAAAAGCTATAAATCATGCAAGTGACCAATATTTTCAAATTTTGGGCCTGTTTGTATACGGACACGTAAACGTATTAGATAAGCCCATGATTAAACAAAGACATCAGTCAATTAGTCGATACATTGATCTCCTGCCTTCTTATAAATTGCAAGAGGACTTGGATAATCAAGTTCGCTGTGCAAGGTTTACTTTGAAAAAATCAATTCAGATACAAAACTTAGAAGACCTTGGAATGCAGCTAACACATGTACTGCCAAATAATAAATTAAGTCTTTTTGCAATTAAATTTCCTGAAAAAGAGCAAGTCATTATTTTTGATGCTTCGCTAGTAAATGATAAATACTGCTTTGAGCAGTATCAGTTTAAGGAAATTAGCAGTTGCGGAAAAATAATTATACCTAGGATACCATTAAATCGGGAAAAGGGCATTGACTTAATTAATAAGTCTTTGGTAACGAAAGGGGATGTAGAAGACATGCAAGTTCAAGCTAAAAATGGCTATGTATTTATTGAGGCAATTCGTTTCTATCGTAAAAATATTACAAAACGGGAAATTGTAGCATTATCAGTATTACTAAGTAAAACGGAGCCCATACACCATATTGATGTTGCATGCATCCCTAATACTGGTTTATTCCAAGTTACATATTGGTTTGAGCATAAACATTCTTGTTCTGAAGATTATTTTTATCTTTGGCTGAGTTATTTCGAAAGTGAGTTGCCCCAAGATTTTTCTGTAGTTATAAGAACACAAGAAGGGCTTACACAGGTTTTTAACTATTTAGCTCATGTTCAATCTGATAAATACGTGCCAATTGAACTAAGTGAAATTAACTAATCTTTGCAAAAGATAAGCTAAGAGCCTGTTCGAAGGTTCTTAGCTTATACAAAAATTGAAAGGTGGATTATTATGAGTTCTTATGATAATGCTTCGGAATTATTGCAACAGGAGGAAAGTATAGTCCCCAAGGTATTAAGAATGCATAAGACAGTTTTACCTGACGTTAATCCTGTCTTTGGCGAAAACTCCCCCTATTATACTAAAAATGGGGACATATATGAAAAACCGAAAGAGAAAGACGAAAAGCCCCAGTTTGTAGCCCGATTGATTGTTATAGAAGAAATCAGACGTAATATTGATAATGAAACTTTTACTCTGCTGTTGTCTTTTAATTATAAAAACCAAAATATAAATCACATGCTTCCCCGACAAGACTTGAACCGTAAAGGCATATTGAATTTACAGAAGTATGGCGCAGATATTATTGATGACCAAGCATCTTTACGACGGCTATTGCATTATCTGAGATATGCGGAGCAACATGCTATTTTGAGCTTCAGTCATCAGCAACTTGGGTTTGGCAAACTGGACGGTAAGCTAATATACAAGCTCTATAATGCCATTGGCTGTTCATCAACATATGAAGGAACTTTAAGTATGGAACCTAAAGGGACATTAACGGGGTGGCTAAACGCGATTAATACATATGTAATCGGTCATACACCACTGGAATTTGCACTATTGATGGGGTTATCGGCACCAGTAGCCTCACTTTTAACTAATATAACGGGAATGGATGTCCAATTTTACCATATATATGGTGATTCTTCGATGGGAAAATCTACTGCATGTGCCTTAGCTGTTTCTCCCTTTGGATTGCCTAATGCAAAAGGGGATGGCTTAGTTCAGACCTGGAATGCTACGGAAAATGCCATTTTAGGAAACTTGTGCGGCATGCATGGAGTTCCTATGGTATTGGATGAGGCTTCAATTAAGGGGAGCGGGGATTTTTCAAATATAATCTATGTTATTGCTTCAGGCAAAGAAAAGTCACGGCTCGATCAACAGGCAAGCATTAAACAACGTGGTACTTGGTCAGGGGTCTTTATTAGTAATGCAGAACATTCACTAAAACAAAACGGTAAAAAAAATACAGGAGTAGAAATGCGAATCATGGAATTGGCAAATATAAAGTGGACTGAATCAGCAGCTCATGCCAATCAAATTATGCAAGGCATTTTGCAAAATTATGGGCATGCAGCTTTAGTATTTGTTAAACATTTGTTGGAAATAGGAAATGAAGAATTGGTTGAGTTGCATCAGCAATGGAAAGAAAAATTCATTAAACAACTTCGGCATCCTGACCAATTTGCCAGCCGTATTGCGGATAAAGCGGCTACTATTTTAGTTACTACGCAGTTAGTTAAAGAATCGCTGAAGTTGGAACTTCATTTACCGGAAATTGCAAAGTTCCTAACTTCTTTGGTGGACGAAGGTCGAGCGGAACGAGATATCGGTTATAAGGCCTATGAATATTTTCAAGACATGGTAACAAGTCATCTTGATAATTTTTGTACTGAATTAGATTTGCAAAGAGGTTATGAACTTTGGGGCAGGTTAGTTTATGACAAAAACGAAAAAGTCAAGGAAATTCTTATACTACCTGGGATATTAAAAAAAATTATGAAGGACGGCGGATTTGAAAGTAGTTCTGTATTTTTACGTAATTGGCGGCAACGGGAGTGGCTGATTTGCGATAAGGACAAATTAACGGCTAAACGTGATATTACCCCTGAATTAAAAAGATCAAGAGTCTACGTTGTAAAGGCTTTGGGGGCAATAGATCGTAACGATAGCAGTATGAATGAAGATGACTTTTGCCAAACGAATCAAAAAGTGAGTTAAACACCCCTTTTCTTCTTTTTTTGCTAAATGTTAAGGGGGAATGCAGGGGCTATGAATTTTATAGTATGTTGCTACCAGCGCCCCTTTTCCCCTTTTTATTTTTATATTGATATAAATATATTTAAAGATAGTTACAGTCCAATTAAAAAAATTATTTATTTGATAAAAAAGAGGGGGAAGGGGGATTTGTAAAAAATGAAAACAAATAGCTTTTAAACATATATTATCTTCTTGATTATACGAGCAATAGCATTGCTGGTAAATTAAGGGGTGAAGAAAATGCACATTATTAATACGTCTAATGACATTTCCAATTTGCAAGAAAGGGGGAAAATATCAAAATTATTAGCGCAGCATCTTGAAAAGAAATTAATCGTACTAAACCATGCGTTAGAGCCAGAAACGCGGCGGGATGAATTTTCTTTAGGAATTCATGGCCCTTTTTGTATATTGGAAAAAGGAGACAGGAATCTTAGCTCTATTGGTCTTCCTGAGTCGCTAGCTGAAATTATGCCGGAATGGGTTGGGCGACTGGTTGTAGGCGATGAAGTCTACTATGTGCTGTATGTCATGGCGAATAATGATTTTGTTATACAGGTCTATTTACCTGACAATATCGTGGAAGGCGCTATACGGCTTTGGCTGTCCGAGCAGCCTTTGGAAGAAGAAGGGGGTGCGGATGATGCTATACTCCCCGACATGCCTTACTAAGGCAACTGACGAAGAATTGCTCTCAGCCATCTTGCCGCTATCTACGGTACAAGAGCTTGTTGCTGAATATGGCACGGTACGGCAGGTCTTGATGAATTCCTATCCCGATGAAATGAAAAAGCTCAAAGGGATTGGCCCTGTAAAAGCCAGACAGCTTCAATATGTTTGTGAACTGGCTAAGCGGCTATATCAAGCAACCGCAGAAGTTCCCTTTTTCATTCGCAGTCCGAAAGATATATATACTCGTATGGTGGATATGCAGTATTTGATGCAGGAAGAATTTCGTGTCATATTTCTGAATACGAAAATCGGCATTATGGCGGAGAGAACAATTAGTAAAGGCACGCTTAATGCTGCGATTGTAAGTCCCAGGGATGTTTTTCATAGAGCAGTCAAGCTAATGGCGGCTTCTATTGTTTTAGTTCATAATCACCCATCAGGTGACCCTAAGCCAAGTCAGGAAGACTTGAATCTTACGAAAAAAATGGTTGAGGCAGGCAAGGTAATGGATATTGCTGTTCTCGATCACTGTATTATAGGTCAAGGTACATATGTAAGCTTGAAGGAAGAGGGGGTATTGTAAATGGCGCTATTTGCCTCAGAACGATATGCGACAAGCGGCGTTTCTAATACTCTTGACATTCGCCTGCAACTGTTCCTATGGGCCTTAATTGATGAAAGAAAGCAAAAAGGTGCCACGCTTGACTACTTACAAGTATTTGAATTGTCTGTAGAGCGTGCCAATGGCGAAGTATTTCAGAAAGTCATACATCGGCAGGAGCAGCCAGCGTATGCGAAAAGCCAATGCTATCGTTGCCCATGGCAACCTGTAGCCTGTAGGGTTTGGGTTATTGATGATGGCAGTTATAGCACAATGCTTTTTCCTGACGAATACTAACTGATATATTCTCAAGGAGGTTAAAAAAATGGAAAAGGAAGCAGCATATCATTATGAAATGGTGGTTAATATTGTGGCTGATATGGTTGTCGAGTATCTGAAAAGTAGTAACGATATGAAGCAAACCGATATTATATCCAGTAATTGTTATAAAAGTGAGCACAAGCAGGGCGAAGACCAGTTTTCTACAGATGCTGCGTAGGAGGTGAAAAACATGCAAAAGGAACGCTACGTCGCCATTTATATACGGGTAAGCACAGCGGAGCAAGTTGATGGTCACAGTCTAAAAGGGCAGGAAGCCGAAACTAGAGCCGATGTGCAAGCTCGTGGCAAATTTGTGTACAAGGTTTATCAGGATGCAGGCGTTTCTGGCGCTGCAGAGGATAGAAAGGGCTTAAATGCACTGTTACACGATGCAAAAGAAGGTTATTTTGGTGAAGTCTTGGTTTGGACAGTTAGCCGCATTAGTCGGAAGCTGTCCTTCCTTCTTAAAGTAGTCGAAGTGCTTAAAGCAGAAGGCATTGCTTTTCGCAGTATTAGCGAGCAGTTCGATGTTACAACTCCGATAGGCCAGTTCGCTCTTACTATGATGGGGGCTGTTGCACAGATGCAGCGCGAATCTTGGATGGAATCTTCCCACATTGGTATGCAGAAACGAGCCAAGTCTGGTCGGTGGGGTGGCGGTATGATGCTTGGCTATCAAATGGTACCTGAAGAAGAAGATCCAAGAGGCGGCGGTAAACTGGTAATTGTAGAAGCCGAAGCTGAAATCGTAAAACGAATCTTTGCTATGTATGCTGAAGGTATGGGATATAAGACCATTGCTAGCCGATTAAACGAAGAAGGTAAAGTCGGGAAAACTGGCGCGTCTTTTACCGTTAGTACCATTCATGACATCCTCATTAACGCAGTCTATGTGGGTAAGGTTCGATTTGGTGATGAATATTATGCAGGCATTCATCCGCCGTTAGTCAGTAGCGAGCTTTGGGAAATTGTTCAACAGACAATAAATCGGCGCTCTAAGCCTGTAAAAAAGAAGATAGACCACGAGTATCTCTTGTCTGGTGTGCTGAAATGTCCTGTCTGTCATAGCGGCATGATACCGATGCATACTAAGGGCAAGCGAAGTGACGGGACTTATCGGTATAATTATTACTATGTTTGCAGCGCATATCTTAATAAAGGAAGTGCTGTGTGCAAATCAAATCTTGTGGTTGCTGAGGAGTCCGAGCATAAAGTGCTGATATGGCTTATGCAGTTTTTTACAAGCCCCTTCTGGTTAGAGAAAGTAACGTATGCTATTCAAAAGCGGATGGAGGCTATAAATAAGCCTATACTGTATGAATGTAAACAAGTAGAGCAGCATCTAGTCCGTATAGAGCGATGCCAAAGTGAACTGCTTCGGCGCTATGAAAATGACTTAATTAGCAAAGATAGCTTTTTGGCAGAAGCGCAGCGATTGAAGAATGAAAAGGCAGGCTGGCAGGGGCAATTGACAACAAATAAGCCCGTCACCACAACTATGGCTTCTTGGTCAAAGGAAGATATACAAGGGGCCTTTCGCTCTTTCCAACGGGTGTTAATGCAGGCGAGTGCTGATAAAAAGCGGCATTTGATAAGGAACCTCTTTTCAAGAATTGTAGTGAATGATAAACGACAGGTGGCTGAAGTGGAATTGAATCCAATGCCTGTAATAGCAGATGTGAAAAATGGAAGTCCTATCAGCTGGGAGGTGGCAATTTAGTTTAACTAGTACAATGAGGGCGTAAGGCAGCGCTCTTAACGCCCTCAAGAATAAGGAGGGATGCAACAAAATGCCGGGAGCAGAGCTTTTAGAAAAGCATATACGGGTTGCGATTTACGTTCGTGTATCTACGGAAGAACAGGCTGAGCATGGTTACTCTATTGATGCCCAGCTAGATAAGCTTAGGCAGCATTGTAAGCTGTATAATCACGTTATTGTTTATGAGTACGTTGACCGTGGTATCAGCGGTAAGGAAATGACGAAACGACATGAACTGCAGAAACTGCTGCGTGATGCTGAACAAGGTTTGTTTGACGAGGTTCTGGTCTGGAAAATAAATCGTATGTCGCGTAACACCAAAGACCTCTTAGAAATTGTAGAACAGCTAAACAAGAACAATGTTTATTTTCGATCTTTTTCAGAGAGTTTCGATACCGCTTCGCCAATGGGGAAATTTGCCTTACAGATGATGGGCGCTGTTGGCGAATTAGAGCGCAATACAATCGTTGAAAATGTAAAACTTGGCATGAAACAGCGGGCCAAAATGGGTTATCGTAACGGCGGTAGCTGTTTAGGCTATAAAAGTATTGAGGTAGCTAGCGGGGAGCTGAAAAATAAAAAGACAACCTTAGAAATTGTGCCAGAAGAAGCTGCTATAATAACCAAGATTTTCGACTTGTATGTCTCTGGCAGAGGCTTTCGGTCTATTGCCAATCAGCTTAATCATGAAGGTTGTAAGACGAAAAAAGGAAATGCTTTTGCTACAGATTCAATTCGGGAAATTATAACCAATCCAATCTACATAGGTATGGTTAGATACAATCGGTTTGAAAACTGGAGCGAAAAGCATCGGCGAGGCAAAAATACTAAGCCGATTATGGTGCAAGGCAAGCACGAAGCTATCATAAGCCAGGATATCTGGGATAAGGCGCAACTGCTGTTTGCCCAGCGTTCAAAAGAAAGTCCCCGAGTACATGACAGTGAAAATTTATTAACGAATTTAATAAAATGTCCTGAATGTGGTACTCCCATGGTGATTAGCCGCTCGCAGTACCGGCTGCGGGATGGCTCAAAAGTATCCCAGCGATACTATTCCTGTGGTAGCTTTAAGAGTAAGGGAAGCTCGGTCTGCCATGCGAACTCGGTACGGGCCGATTATGCAGAAAAATATGTATTAGACCGTATCAAGAAGGTACTAAAGTATCCCCGAATTCTTGCGGATGTTGTGAAGGCGATTAATGCCAAGCGTGGCGGTGGCCTCAATACCAAACAACAAGAGTTAAAAATGGTTGCTACTAATTTAGAACAATTGGTAAATAAGAAGCAGAAACTCCTTGATTTATATGAGATAGAGGCCATTGATCGGGAAATTCTAGAGCAACGCATCGAAGAGCTGACCATGGAAGAAAGCAAGCTTTATGCAAGAAAATCTGAAATCGAATATGAGATAGGAGGCACTGGTTGTCAGGACATACCGATTGATTTAGTTCGACAACTCCTTGAAAAGGTTGATGTTGTCATTGAAAAATCGCCTGCAGAGCAGCAAAAGATGCTACTGCACTTAGTAATCAATGAAATTACCCTTACCAGTGATCGAAAGATAGATAAGATTACTCTTTCTTTTACCGATAATCTGGAAGCCTTCTTAAATGAAGCCCCATCGGCCAACACGGCTGATGGGGCTTTTGCACGTCTACACAAAGGGCAAATGGTACGCATAGCAATTTAGTCATTAATACGAAAGGTTGTGCTTATATGGATATGGGAGATATTATCTATGTTCCAATTTTACGAAAGGTAGGCTTAGGCCCTAGGCATTATGGTATTTATGACGGAAGTGATGGGGTATATCATTTTTGCCAAGAAAATCTTAATGAAGCATATGTCCGTTATTCCTCTTTGACGGAGTTCTCACAAGGCGCTAGTATTGGCGTTGAAATCTATACAAAGAAATATTCGAATCAAGAAATTATCAAAAGAGCGCAGAGCAAGGTTAATACGGACTTTGGCGGCTATCATTGCATATCAAATAATTGCGAGCATTTTGCAACATGGTGTGTAACAGGCCGAAAAGTATCTTCGCAGACTACTTCCGAGCCTGCTGAGCACGCTGAACGTCGAGAAATGCTTGATAATAAGAAAAGTAGTTATTATGATGAACCCGGTCATATATTTTGTTCCCATGAGACATCAGAGGAGCGTTTAGAAAACTATGCAATTGAACAAGTGGCTAAAGTAGTTGCTTCTCCTATTTTAGCCATTAAAAGACTATTTAACGATTGAATCGACATTGGGGAAGGAAAAAATGTACAAGAAAAAGGAGGATTTTGGTATATCTACTATGAATACTATAGTATTCATAGTAGATATGAACAGGCTAGTAGTAAGTGGTTAAAAAATAGAGCAATTAGTCTTCTTGTTCTAAATGCTCCATGAACTGCACCAATGAAATACCGATTTCCTTGCAGATTTTATCAATGGTTCGCAAGGACGGGCTTTTAAGCCCCCTTTCTAATTGACTTATGTACGTACGGTGCAATCCAATGTTGAGCGCAAATTCTTCTTGGCTCAATCCTTTGGCTGTTCTTAATTTTCTCAGTACTTGCCCAAATTTTGTATCAATCATAATACCAAAACTATAAGCCGAATGAGACTATTGTTCTACAGACTATAGTATTCATAGTGCATGATTCCATTAATTAAATATTTAACACTGTGAATAAGGCAAAGGATGCTTTAAAAAAGAAGACATGCAGAAAGCAAAACAACTGATGAAAAAAGGGGGATAGGTTGTATTAAATTTCTTTGGCGCTAATTCTAATATATTACAGGGGAGAGATATTAAATGGACACAATTTTGTGGATAGTATTACTCATTGTAGGCACTTTTGTTTTTGCACTAGTAAATAAGATGTTTAATATAACATATTTTGGCGTTAAGGCTATATTTGGAACATGGATGTTTTGTGTTTTGGCAACAGGCATACTAGGAACCATTTTTGCTGCGTTTGTAATGACGTATTATAAATGGATAATAGGCATAGCGGTTGTCTTGGGGGTACTGGTATACATGGGAAAGAAGGGAGAAAAAGCTTCAGCGGTCAGTGAGAGTAATGAGCCTGCAAAGGCGATTGAACAAAGTACCATTGCAGAAATTAAAGCCGCTGTAGAGGAAACGGCTGTAGCTCCTGCGCCTGTAGTTGAAACAGTGGATGAAGGCAAGGCTGAGTGGGATGTTATATTGGCCTCGGCAGGAAAGCGCAAAATAGAAGTCATTGCTGTTATTCGTGAGGCAACTGGCTTGGATTTAGCGGGAGCTAAGGCAATAGTTGACGGTGCGCCTAAGGTTATGTTAAATGGGGTTGAAAAGAGCGCTGCTGATACCATTAAAGCCAAATTAGAGGCTGCTGGTGCCAGTGTAGAAGTTAAGTAAGTTTTTTGTGCGGTTAGTGCTTGTATGACAATAAAGCCTGAAAAAACATATCAAATATAAACTATATTAGCGACCTATTCTGAAAAATTGCAGAATAGGTCGTTTTGCATAGTGAAGTGATTGCGGGAAATAGTTGGCTTTAGGTTAAGCGAAGGAGGGATATTTATAATGGCAGCAATCGAAAAAAATGCAATTAAGACAGAGGCCGTATTTTCTGACGATAAGAAGAACCGATATGTACTCAAGAAGGAATGGGATAAAAACAAGAAAAAAGCCATGGTACTGATGGTCAATCCTAGCTATGCTGACGGGATGCTCATTGACCCTACCACTATGTATGTAATGAATAATTTGTCTAAGCTCGACTTTGGTAGCGTGGATATTGTAAATATCTTTTCATCATTGGACGGCAGTCGAAGTGTTAAGGCGGTTCCAGAAGAAGTAATGAAGGAGAACGCCGAGCATATCATGGCTTCAGCGGAAAAGGCGGATATGATAATTATTGCTTGGGGCAAAGTGGGTGATGGCAGTAAGAGTATTGAAGAACGGCAGCGGTATTTCTTAGATATGCTGGCAAAGTATAAGGACAAGCTATATACATTGGGGTTTCATCCACTAGCGCCGCGCATGAGGGCTAGTTGGAATTTAGGGCCTTTTAAAGAAGAGGCTAAAAAAGCATAGTGACAAAAATACTCTATCCAGATTTATGATCGGATAGGGTTTTTTCTTGTGTGCTAAAAATGAAAGAGAGGTATAGGATATGCTAAAAATATTGCATAAACGGGAAGTGGAGGGGCTTTCTTTATCGCCGAAAGTAATTTCTGTAATTTGGGATGCAGTAATGATTTTAGATGAAGAGTACGGCGAGGATAGGGCGGAAAGCGATGGTGGTTATGTTTTAGTTTTAGAGTCACGAGAAGAGATATCAAGACTTGCGGAACATGGGATTGATTTTAATACGAATGTTCCTGAGTATGTAGACATATTTGAAGATAATAAGGGGCAAAAGTATACGAGTTCATTGGTATTGCTGGGCACCGAATTTGCTATTGTAGTGATTGTTCCGGGTGAAAAAGCGCTTTGCTTACAATGGGAAAAGTATATTTAAGTGGTTCTGATGTAGAATTTGAATTAACACTAGTCTGCTGAGTAGGCAAATGAATAGAGGGTTTGGTTGCCTGGATAGCAGCTATCATAAAATAATATATCTATATATGAATGAGTAGGAGGAATTGTAATTGCTTAGGCGAAAATACCTGTATTATATGAAAAATATAGGTATTTTTGCTAAAGTTTAGAGGTGAATGAAATGATAGTTCTACATGGTCTCCGTAATTTACATAATCGCATGTATGCTATTCAGCAAGATAAAATTATTTTTCCATATAATGTTGGGCGAGCACGCTTAACTATATTTTTTGCTGCGGTTACATTACCATATGAATTAGCAATTACGGCTAGAGCAGATAATATTTTTTTGCTGTATAAGATTGATGAAAAATACGAGGTTAATCCGATAATGGATAATAATAATTACCAAAGACTTGCCAATTTGATGCGGATTAACGGACAGTCTGGTAATGCATTTATACCATTTAGATTTTTTTTAGAATTAGATAGATATATCCGAAGTGTTCATGTTGGCACAGCACCATCCTCGCAACAAATTATGGCTGCACGGCCTGACTTGCCGGAAGGCGAAAAAACGTACTTTTACCGTTGGTATCCCCATGGTGGGAAGGTCAGTGAAGAAAATGTTAAAAAAACGCGCTTTGTTTTAGGTGAAGATGCTGCTATGCTAAGTTTGCGACATAATATGAGTAGCCAGTGGACGGATGATTTGAATAAAGCGCGGAATTGGCGATAAATGAGCATGTATTCTAAGTAAACTATGAAAGGAAGGATATTATGTATAGTTACTCTCCTTTTTCCGATGTAAATGGAAACAAAAAGGACATTCATCAGATAGATTATTCTGATTTAAGTCAGCTTTCTGGTAAGGAGATAAAGGAAGGCTTTCAGATTGAATATAAAAGTATGTTTTCTGATTCGGTATTTAAGAAGCTGCCTAAGATAATATGTTCCTTTGCAAACGAACGCGGTGGTTGGCTTTTTATTGGTATTGATGAAAACACATTAACTCCGTGTCCAATACCAACACAAGAATTTGAACTAAGGATTAATGAAAAATTGCTCTATCAATGTAGTCCAGTCCCCTATGTAATAGTGAAATTTATTAGTACTCCAGATGACTCTTCTAAAGGGGTATTGGTTATTAAGGTTCTTGAAGGAAGAAATCCTCCATACATTTGCAATGGTGTAATTTATCGTAGAGTGGGGAGTGGTTCATCACCGATTAAAGAGGTAGATGATCGATTTTTTGTAGACAAACTATACCAGAAGGCAGGAGAACATAGAGAAAAAATTGAAAAATTTTGCAATAAAACAATTAGTGTTTACAATCGTACATGGAATAAGTTTTCTATGAAATATAATCAACAGGGAATGTGTAACATATACATCATACCCATGTATTATATGGAGCTTTTAGGATTAAAGGATTCCGAAGAATGGCCTGCTTATTTCTCTGAACAATCTCAAATTATTCGGAATTTCAGTTTGGGTGAGGATGGAGAAATGAATTTTGGTATGAATATGCCTTTTTTTCGCAGTAATTATTCTGTTGGTTCGGTGATTTTTAGAAATGCTAGTGAATTGGATAGTTTTCAGTCAACTTGTGCATGGGAACAAACTTGGTCTGGAGCTGCTAAGTTTCATATTCCGATTTCATATTTAAACAAGCTTTTTGTAATAAAGAAATTAACGCCATTCATAAAAAACGTTAGAAATTCGAAGCTTTTAGAGGAATTTTCGTATATTAATGGTAGAGATTTAGTAAATTCAATTTTGGGTTGCTATATTAACTATTTTTACGCAATGAAAAATCTGTTTGAGGATTTGGAGGACTTTATTATAGTTATTGATCTGGAAAATGTCAGGAACGATGTTTTGTTTTTTGATACAGATCAATTCTATAATTACATTCAAGAGAATGGATTACCGTTTTCGGATAAAAATAATTATCGGATAAATGAGGAGTTTGGGAGCTTTAAAATTCAATTGGATTTTATGTCTCTTGTAATAGGGGCTATATCGGTATTTCCGGCATTTGGAATGGAGTATAAAAGTGGGTTAATGTCTATGGTTCGTGCAATTTTTACCAATAAAACCTAATGATTTTATAACTTTTTGTTTGATTGCTGCGGTCATACAAGTATAGTACAATTACAATGGAGTGATTTATATGCATAATATATTTGAAATAAGCGAATCTAATATGAAGTTAGGAATTATAACACGAAAAAATACTCAGGGTGAGGAATTTGAATTAGTAAAAAGCTTCATTGATTACAGGAAGGAGATATTTAAGCCATCTTCTACAAAAAAATTAGCAATATTTATAGAACCAAAAATAAATTTATCATATCCAGATATTGTTTTTGTTGAGTACAATCCAAGTAATTTTGAAAACTGGAATAAATATAGATTTAAGCTTGGTCCTGCTGATTTAAAAATTTTGTATCACATATATGCCTCAAAAGGAATTGATTCAACGAGTATTGTCACGCAATTAGGATATAGTTGGAAAGACGTAATGTTATCAGTTGAAAAACTTTATGACTCGGAGTTAATTATCAGAAGAAGTCAAAGATGGCGTGTGAAAAATAAAAAAAGTTTGAGCGTTAAAAAAATTGAAGCTGTAGAGGCTAAGATTAACAAGTGGGATGAAGTATTCCAGCAAGCAATTATTAATAAAAATTTTGCTTCTGAAAGTTATGCTTTATCAAAAATAAATAATCCTCAAAAAAATACAATTGAACGGTTTGGCAGTTTTGGAATAGGTTTATATATTCAAAATAGTACTGGATTTAAAACAATGCGCGAAGCTAAAAAAACATCAATTCCAGTTAGTTTTAATTCAATATATTTTAATGAATGGATTGGCAGGGCGATTTCTTTAGAAAAGGCGGTTGTAGTATGATTTCAAAATCTGAAGCACAATTGTTGTTGAAATGCAGTGAAGTAATAAAAGAGTTCCCAGGAAGCGGACAAAAACAGGTGTTTCTAGTTAAGTATCCTGATCAAGGCAGTGTCATAGCTAAGTTTGTTAAAAGTGAGGACCAAAGGGTAAAAAGAGAAATTGAAATAGTAACGGAAAATAACATAATAAATGTTCCGAAGATGCTTGAAATTAAAAAATTAACAGCAAGCAATAATGAGAATTATCTTTGTATCATTGAGCAGTATATAGATGGTATCTCGTTATCATCGAAAATTGAAAAAGGGAAAATATCAATTCGAGATGGGTTGAAATTACTGGAAACATTACTCCACATTGCTGTACAATTAGAAGAGTTACAAGTTGTGCATCGTGATATAAAGCCAGACAATATTATATGTGGCAATGATAAAAAGTATTATTTAATTGATTTTGGTATTGCGAGGCAATTAGATAAAAAATCTTTAACTATGACACAAGCAGTAGTAGGTCCTCATACTCCGGGCTATGGGGCACCTGAACTTTTTCAATATAGTAAAAGTGATATTGATATAAGAGCCGATTTATTTTCCATTGGAGTTGTCTTATTTCAAGCAATTACAGGCGAACATCCTTTTCTTACAGGCGAAGAAATGAGTAGAAATGAAATATGGTATAGAACTAAAACGGTATCACCTAAAAATGTAATAATTAGCGGTGATACTAGTCGGCAGTTTATTAGCTTCATTCAAACCTTGATGCAAAAACATCCTACACGGAGGCCACCTACAGCTAAAAAAGCTTTAGAATGGTTTAAGGCTGTAGTACCTACAATGCAATTGGAGGGATTGTAATGGACTTATATTTGCAATTTGGCTATGGCATGAAAAGCTTAACTGTTGATTTGAGCACAGAATGGCAAAGCACTAATGTAATACTTAGTCCACGCGACATAACTCCGAAGCAACTTGAAAAGTGGAGCAAAGATTTTGCTAAGGCTAATATAAACTGCATGTTTGATCCACAGTGTTATTTTCCTAAATGTGACCATAAAAACTTAATTCAATATGGATATTGGGATAATTCCTTGAATACTCATCTTGACAGCTTAGAGGATTCTGAAACTACATTAATAAGAAAAATTAATGTATATAATTCAATTATCAATTCTAATAGATTTATTATTCCAGGAATTATGAGAAAATATAGTTCGGAATGGTTTGATCAATGGAAGCATAATAGCTTAAAGTTATCAGAAGTAACTCGCAAAATAGTACAAGACAGAAAATCAATTCTGACACTTGCTTTGCCATCAGATTTATTATGTCAGGATGAAAGAAATATTGAGCAAATTATTGAAACAACTAGTAAGTGGGATGTAGATGGTTATTATATAATTGCAGAGCCTTATACGGGAAAGTATTTGGTGGACAACCCAGTTTGGATATCGAATTTACTGCAACTTTGTGCTGGATTAAAGCTTCAAAATAGAGAAGTAATTGTAGGATATGCAAATCAGCAAATGCTATGTCTTTCTGCGGCAAAAATAGACGCTATTGCATCTGGAACATATCTAAACGTAAGGAAGTTTTCAAATAAATTTGAAAATTTAGATGATATAAAGCGTAAAAGTGTATGGTTTTATTATCCACACGCACTATCT
The DNA here is from genome assembly GCA_021372375.1 of Pelosinus sp. Classification (GTDB taxonomy): domain Bacteria; phylum Bacillota; class Negativicutes; order Propionisporales; family Propionisporaceae; genus JAJFUN01. The sequence continues at coordinate 39,586 of JAJFUN010000098.1, forward strand.
GAATATAAAATTCCTTTTTTGGATTTTGCATACAATAATGGAATTTTGGACGAAATGCGTCCAGAGGCTGAATTGGATAATCCCTATATTTCATTGATTTTCTCAGGTATTTTGCCATCATCGACAGCTTTCAATGAAACTTTAGCATTTAAACATTATTTACAGACACTAAAAAAACAGGTAGCTTTATGTTCTAGAGATACTTTTAAAGATACTATTGCAGCCAATGAAATGTTACTTAATACTGCGGAACGACGAATTGAGTTTCTTGAAGACAACGGTGTGTATGCTCAAGCCAGAAATTTTAAAGATATTGTTGATGTGAATAAGTCAGCTTTGCAGCGGTTACAAAAGACACGAGGATTTATGCTAGAGCATTCTTGGTCTGAATTATAATGTCAAAATCAAAAATTATGTCAAATAAATAGTTTTTTTGTGGTACAGAAGGGAATCGAGGATAAACGTAAATAATAATCCAGCGGGTAGGTTGAGTGCAATGACCGTATATTGAGTTTAATGATTTTTTCCGTGGTCTTACTCTGTCACTGCATCTTTTTGTATTATGTCTATCACAGGATAACAAAACACGTAGCCAGTATAATGTAATGATGTCTTGTGGTTGGCGTTATTGGGGGAATTAGGATGGCTAAATACCGCAATCTTACTAATAACGTAAGCCTGCCCCTCCGCTTTTCTCTGAAAAATTGGTTGTATTTAGCAGGATTTTATAGTTAAAAAAGAGAAGATACCTGCAAGTGAAAGAGTCAAATTATTTAAGCGTTTTGCATTATAAGGGGATATAATAATATGGTCCTAATTGAAAAATGGAATTATATTGGCATACACAGCTATCAAGTAGGGTATTGTACGAATCGATATAGGTGGTTTAAGCAGTTGGTATGCTTACTTGTGGTGTTGGTGACAGTAGGGGGCGTAATAAGCCCGCCCATGGGCTATGCAATTAGTGAGACTGAAGTTAAGCAACAGCAAATACAACAGAAAATAGAGTATATAGCACAACTGGCAGATAAGTTGACTGCGGCGCATCTTGATTTAAACCAGATATCTGCAAGCAGTGAAGCAATCAGAAAAGAACAGCAATCTGCCAAGGCGGCTTTTGATAAAGCTAAGGATGAATATGAGCGCGCTAGTAAGAGTGTGGAGTTTATCAAGCCCGAAGTTATGGCGAACCTGACACAGAATTATCAAGAAGTCAAGAAAAAATTAGATACCGCTAATACTAATATGCAGACAGCTGAATACGAAGTAAATGCTGCTCAGCAGACCCTTAATCGGCTAGCAACGGAGAAACAACAGACTGAAGTTGATATTCAGAGTCTAAAAGGTGACTTGTTTGACCTTGCCATGCAAGAAAAGGTATGGGTGGAGGGTTATGGTGAGGCCGTGCAGTCAGAGGATAAGTCGCCGATTCAGTGTAAGGAATTGGCACTCACTATTGCTAAGCGGGATGCAGTAGAACGTGGCGGAAAAGCACTGATTGAGTCATTAACAAAGGTAGAATTATTGCAGGTCAAGGAAGACACCATCACCGTTACTAGCTATGCGCAAATAGTTAGTAGTGATGATAGTGGCGACTATGGTAAGTTTAAGAAAATAACAGAAGGTGATATTACAAAATTTGTAGTCAAAGTGCGGCTGCAAATCATGGCGGCTGGTGCGCCGAATCCTTTTAGGCAGCAAGTCATCTTTACACAGAGAAGCAAGGTAGTACCTAGTATACAGCAATCAACTATACAATCAATAGATAATAAGCCAGTTAATGACCCTAGCGATATGGTGTTGGTTGAAGGCGGAACTTTTCGTATGGGTGATACTATGGGTGATGGTTTTAAATTGGAAAGACCAATACATAATGTTACCGTACGTAGTTTTTATATCGGTAAAAATGAAGTAACTTTTAATGAATACGACACTTTTTGTGAAGCAACCGGACGATCAAAACCGTCAGATCAGCGTTGGGGTAGAGGAGAACGACCTGTTATTCATGTATCTTGGTATGATGCAATTGATTATTGTAACTGGCGCAGCCGGATGGAAGGCTTGCAACTTGCTTATATTAGAAGTGGCAATAATGTGACTTGTGATTTTAATGCAAATGGTTATCGCTTACCAACGGAAGCCGAATGGGAATATGCTGCCAGAGGCGGCCAGCAATGTGGTAGTTATAAATATAGTGGTAGTAATAATCCTGATGATGTGGCATGGTCTTGGGGTAACTCTGGTCAGATGACGCATCCGGTAGGGCAGAAAGGTAGTAATGAGCTCGGCATTTATGATATGAGTGGTAATGTCTGGGAGTGGTGTTGGGATTGGTATGGAGATTATAGCAGTAGTGAAGCTGATAATCCACAGGGGGCATCGGCAGGAGCTAAACGTGTCTATCGGGGTGGCAGCTGGTTTTACGATGTTCGTAACGTTCGCGTGAGCTACCGCTGCAGTTACGATCCAGCCAATAGCGACAGTAATATTGGATTTCGGCTCACGAGGACATATTAAATTCTAATTCTACACTTTCTTTTTGCTGTGTTTTTTACAAAATTGTATTTTGATAAGTGCGTTGGGGCATAAATTATTTAGTTATTTGTGTTGAGATGTTATGTGATATAGTTTTTTGACTCGTGCATATCGATAATCATATTAGAGATGTTTGCAGGGCAACAAGGGCGGATTCCTTATTGCCCTTTTCTGCACTGTTATACCCGATACGGAGAACCGTATCATTGGTAGTGGCGAAAAAGGAAGAGGTCCTGTCAAATTTTTGTTGATTTGGCAGGATCCCTTCTTTTTTCAAGGAATAATATAAGTGACAATTGCATAGTTATTATTTTTGCCAATGAGGATAATTATTCTTGCAACAAATGTGCCAGGAAAGTTTATTTGTTTGAAGTAGAGGGACAAGGTTCCAGTCCCCTTCAGTGGTGGATTGTCTGTTTTTGGAAACAAGAAGAAACAGGGGACGGGGGAACTGTCTTATCAAGACACACCCACCGTCCCCTACTGTCTTGCGAGCATAATGGATATTAACGCTTTACATTCATGGGGTATTTATAAGATTCGTGCGTGGTTATAAGGTGCTGTGCCGGGCATACTATAACATATGTGGTTTTGTTCGAAAGGGCGGGGAAAGTATGGCGATAGTGCCGTTTTATGGAACAGAGAGTTTTGGAAGACTAAGGACGGTAATGCTGCACAGACCGACAAATTCTATATGCAAAATGAATGATATAACCAAGGGATATTATTTATTTGATGCCATACCTGATACTGAACAATTTTTGGGTGAACATGATATGTATCGAAAGCTGCTGATTTCCCAGGGTGTAGAGGTCTTAGAGTTAAGTGATTTTATCCATGAGAACAAGCGTCTTCTTCTTACGCTGGCAAGCCTCACTTACCTTCATGACAGTTCGGTAATTTCACAGCACGGAGCAATTTTATCGCAAATGGGCGGCGGGAGAAGCGGGGAAGAAATCGTTGTCAAAGAATCCTTGTTAAACCTTGGAATACCGATTGCATACCAGTTTTCGCCGGAAGACCATTTTGAGGGCTGTCTTATTTTGCCTCAAGAGGTTCTTTTCATTGCCTGTACCGAGCGGCACCGCAAGGCTGCTATCGAACGGTTTCTGCCAACAGCGCTTACGCTGTTTAAGGAAGTAATTTATGTTGACTGCCCCAAGGAACGCCGCTTCATGCATGCGGATATGGTATACGGTCAGATTAGCGAGGATCTCGCGCTGGCTTTTCTTCCAGCTTTTTTGGAAACATATAGTATCACTGACAAAGGGGCTGAATGTATTGATTTCGAGCAGCATATGTCCAAGCGGGGCATAGAAATAATCAGAATCTCAGAGCAGGAACAAAAAACCTGGGGTTGTTCCTTTGTGGTATTAGAGCCGAGAAAAATTATACATTATGATATCGGACTTTCCGGAAAAACCAATAAAGTTCTTTCCGCGCGAGGTGTCAGCATAATTCCGTTTCATCCCTATGCACTCTTGGCAGGCGGAGGAAGCCTCCGCTGCCTAACCCTGCAAATTTTCAGGGAGCGCATAAGTAATTAGCGGCAGGGCAATGAGGGCGAGTCATTGTCCTGTTGCGCCATTATACCTGATACGGGGAACCGTATCATTGGTAGTAGCGAAAAAAGCAAATGTAATATACTACATTTGAAGGATTTACACAAGAAGGTTACTTGGGTCAGAGGTGTAGTTTCGGATCACTTCTATTAAATGTACCCTTTTTTGATAATTCTTTATAAGTCCGAAGGTATTACGGTGCTAAACCGGTGAGGGATTAGAGGGAGGGTTTGGTTTATTTAGAATTAGTCCTGCCCAAGTATAGTTATATTGTCATAATTTTGTCACTGTTTTGATACATACTAAAAGAAGATAAATGACTGGTCATTCCAAACGATTCGAGCAATTGGTTAAGAGGTGTGGCAGTCTATAACATTTATCGAATGTAAAAGGAGGTAAATAAATGAAAAAGAAACTAGTGATAATTCTTGGTTTGTTACTAATTATTTTATCGGGAAATGCCTTTGCCTGGTCAGGCAGGGCTGATGTTGAGGGAAGTCCTGGTAATTTTACGTTAGGGATTCAAAGCGGTTATTTTATTTGGCAGGATGATCGCGGTTTTCATGTGTGGACTACTGCAAATGATACGCCTCATGTATACAGCGGCGTTATTCATACCGACGGAGAGTTCAATCATGTAAGGGGACACCGCTTAGAAAACGGTGACTCGTTTCAGGTATCAGAATCAGAGGACCATCGCTGGTTTTGGGAAGGGAGCGGCAGGCATCATTTTGCAAACAACGGCCGCTTAGTCAATTTGGATACTGATAAGCTGCGGTTTAGCTTTCAAACGAATAGTGGAGCAGATGGGATCAATTTCAATATTAAGAGCGCAAATTACATAGATTTTGATTTATTTGTTGACGGTAAACCAGTGGCGCGCCAAGACATTCATATTGGGAACGTGGGCTGGCATCCGCAGTCAAATAAGTTTAGACTTTATAATTAAAATAATTTGGGGATAGTTCGGGGCCGGTATGAGCAAGAAGCGTAGCGACGGTTCGGCTGCTTCTTTGATTTTCCGCAAAATATATGATTTGGGAATGTAACCTCATATATCCTGGTAATTTTAGGGGAAGCAGAAGAATCGTTCTCGTACTTCTCTCTAAACTAAATTTTTAGGTCAATTCCTCTTGTTTTGTCAATTGGGAAATGGCAGGGGGCGGTACTAACTTGTCACGTAAAAGGTGTCAAATTAGTATCGCCCCCTGCCGTTTCTTGTATTAGCTTACTTCTAGGCTAGTGCTAGTAATAATCGTTTATTTACTTCATGTAAAAATTTTTCGGTATTTACAATTTTCTTATTGTTTACGTCCGATACATCAGCTAAATCTTTTGTAATAACCCATTCTTCAATGGCTTGCAGCGTTGCTTGTTCCAGTTTATCGCCAAAATCAACTAATTCGTTAATACCGTCAAGTTCACCGCGTTTTTTTAGGGCCTGTTTACTGTACCTCTTTTTAACAACAAGATTTTTTAATTATCTACTTGACTTTACTTAGCTGATTTCATGTTTCTTGCTCATGTTTCTTATTTCTTGGAAAAACTGACATAAAACATCTCACCTGTCCTGTTTCACTCATTTAGTAATTAAGATCAAACTATTATCATATAGTTAGTAAAACTAAAACTCAATTTGATATTAAATAACAAAATGAGGTGAGTGAATGTCGAATTTAGTTCAAATAACAGCAAGCGATAGAGCTTTAGAGGATTTCTTTGGAGGAAGTGTAGAAATATCAGGTGATACAGCGATAGTTGGAGCTTCTGGTAGGAATGCAAATACAGGTGCGGCATATATATATGTTCGAAATGGAACGACCTGGACGCAGCAGGCTGAACTTATAGCAAATAACGGAGTTTCAGGTGATTTATTTGGAATCAGTGTAGCAATATCAGGTGATATAGTGATAGTTGGAGCTTCTGGTAAGAATGCGATGTCAGGTGCGGCATATATATATGTTCGGAGTGGAACGTCCTGGATACAGCAGGCTGAACTTACAGTAAGTGACGCTTTTTATAATTCATTTGGAAGTAGTGTAGCAATATCAAGTAATACAGCGATAGTTGGAGCTTCTAGTGGGAATGCAAATACAGGTGCGGCATATATATATGTTCGGAATGGTACAATCTGGACAGAGCAGGCTGAACTTACAGCAAGTGAGGGGGTTTCAAATGATCAATTTGGATATAGTGTAGCAATATCGGGCGATACAGCAATAATTGGATTTGCAAATGAAGAGAAAGTAGGTAAGGCATATATATATACTCGGAGTGGAACAACCTGGACAGAGCAGGCTAAACTTACCGCAAGTGGCGGAGCTTTAGGGGATTGGTTTGGAGCTGCAGTAGCAATATCGGGTGATACAGCAATAATTGGATTTGCAAATGAAGAGAAAGTAGGTAAGGCATATATATATACCCGGAGTGGAACAACCTGGACAGAGCAGGCTAAACTTACCGCAAGGGACGGAGCTTTGGGTGATTGGTTTGGAGCTGCAGTAGCAATATCAGGTGATACAGCGATAGTTGGAGCTTATGCTAAGAATTCATATACAGGTGCGGCATATATATATGTTCGAAATGGAACGATCTGGACACAGCAGGCTGAAATTGTAACAAGTGATGGAACTTCAGATGATGCATTTGGAGCTGCAGTAGCGATATCAGGTGATACAACAATATTTGGAAATCATGGTAAAAATTCATATACCGGTGCGGCATATATTTCTTCAAGAAGTACACCGCCTAGCAGTGGTATTAAATTGGATGGTAGCCTGGATTTTTAAAATCCAATTAGCGCGAATAGTGTAGCGTAAAGGATTCGATCCGTTTCTTGTAAGAAAGTAGTCCATTTCCAGCGCTTCAGCAAATTGCGGAGAAGGAAGCATAAGACGGTTCTAGTGCTTTTTTGATTTTTCACAAAGTATATGATTTAGGAATGTAACCTCATATGTCTTGGTAAATTATGCGTGGGGCATAGAGGATTTTGGAGGAATGATTAGAAAAAATCAACGGGAATTTTTTGCTAATGATAGTTTATACAGCCGTTTGGCAGCGTACATTTCTGTGTCTGCTTTGTTAATTAAGGTAGTAACGGAGACTGGGTTTGTAGGATCATATTCGGCAAAGCCATGACTGACGCTTAAGGTGTATTCATGATGCGTGGTTTTATTATAAGCGGTAATATCGCCTTCAATTTTTATCCATAAATCTGTGGCTTGTTGTAAAGTATAATCTGGCAGTATAAGTAAAAATTCATCACCGCCAAATCGACAGACAGCTTCAGATTTATTCAATTCTTTTAATAATACTTGACTTGTAACTTTAATAAGCTCATCGCCCTCATGGTGGCCATAGGTATCATTTACCATTTTAAGATTATTTACGTCAATAAAAATAATTGTCAGTTTGGCAGCATTTTTATTGGCATCATCAATTTGCTGTTGTAAAAAAGCGATACCAGTTCCACGATTTAATATGCCAGTCAAATAATCAGGTGTTTTCAAAATTGATAATTGTTCTTTGGCTTTCTTGCGTTGGAACAGAGAGACTAGGATTATAATGATCAATAGTATTGCTAAACAATAGATGAAATAGTTTTTATAATTTAAAGTAGGCTGGTTGATAATGATGCTGTCACTAGGCAACAGTGTTTTGTCAATGTTATATTTGGTTAAATATTTATAATCAAACATATACTTATTGGGACTTTGTTTCACGACAGGGATATCTTGTGGATTTTCACCATTAAGGATGCGTAATAGAATGGAAGCTGCTTTTTCACCCTGATAATAACCACTTGAGAGCATGCCGCCTGTAATGCCCTGATCCATATAAAAATCCCATACTGAATAAATTGGTACGCTGGCTTTTTCGGCAATGATACGGATACTTTCCTCATAAGAAAAAATATTGTTAGATTTATCTTTATTAAAACTCATTAATAAAATGATGGTATCATCAGGTAATTTGGCTACGCGATCTTGTATTTCTGACATATTCATATCATCATAAAATATAAAATTAGTTGAAGGAAATTGGGGTATAACATCATTGACCAACTTTCGATTGGCATCGCCTGTAACACTTTTATCATTAATAACGACGACATTTTTAACTTTTGGTTGTAGTTTCAAAGCAATTTCGATGGTTTTTTGTACATCAATCAATTCTACGAGACCTGTGATCAACGGATGACCAATAAGATCATTATCTTCAAAATAATTGACACCACAAAAAACAACAGGAGTATCAGGAAAAATCTCCCAAGAATATTTTAGTATAAAGTTATAGGCATCATCATCAGAGGTAATAATTGCGTCAAAATGTTTGTTTTGAAACTTATATTTATAGAGTTCGTACAATTTTTGAAGATATTCTGGCCCTGTGTTTTTTTTAGTATCCATAAATTCGTAATAGAGATCAATATTTGCATTTTCGCTTATCCCAGAGCGGATACCAGCAGAGAGACTATCGGTCCAGGTCATACCAAAATGGTAGGAATTGAGTACTAAGACTTGTTTTTTGCCTGAGTAAGTATCATTAATAATGATGCTGTCTGATGGTAGATCAGAAGGTTTAATATTAAAACGTTTCATTTGCGTCCTGTCAAACATATAATGGTTGGGGCTATTTTTTACGATAGGAATAGCGGAAGGGGGGGTGCCTTGTAAGATTTTCTGGGCAAGCTTAGCGGCAAGTTCTCCTTGATAGTAACCGCTGGTTAACATACCTCCTAAAAGTCCATTGCCTAAGGAAAAATCCCAAACACCGTAAATTGGTACAACGCTATGGGCGGCAATTTGAGAGATACTTTCTTCATAGGAAAATTTATTACCTGATATATCTTGGAAAAAAATTAAAAATAACACTAAATCATCAGGATTTAAATGTGCAACCTTTTCCTTGATCTCCCGCATATTATAGTGCTCTAAGGATATGAAGTTGACTCGGTTTTGAAATTGAGGGATTGTTTCTTGTAATGTTTTTTCAATAGAAACTCCCGTCATGGTATTGTCGTTAATGACATAAATATTTTTAGTAAATGGATGTAATTTTAAGGCAATATCCAAGGTCGATTTAATGTCTTGCCCTTCTACGACACCTGTAAATAGATGTTCTCCCGCAAGCATTGAGTCATCAAAATAATTGACTCCACAAAAAACGATGGGTGTGTTTGGAAAGATCTGGTCATGATATTTCAATAAAAAGGAAAAAGCGGGATCGTCAGAAGCAATGATAACGTCAAATTGCATATTTTGAAATTTGTACTTATATGTTTGAAAAAGCTGGTAAATATAGTCTTTGTCCGCTATTCTGTGAGTGTCCATATATTCAACTTGTAGATCAACGTTTTGGGCGTTTTGGACAAATACAGAAGCAATGCCTTCTACAATACTATCACTCCATTTATAATCTTTATGATAGGAGTTTAGAACTAAAACTGATTTTTTTGTAAGACTTGGTGCTTGTGCTTGGGCCACGAGAGGGGGCATTGTGCTGGAATATAAGATAATGATTAGTAAAAACAGCCAAATGCATTTTTGTAGATAATGTTTAATCACTATAATTCCCCGACTTCCTTTTCAATTTCTACTAATGATGGATATTGCATTTTTTACAGATATTATAAAAGTTTCGACCTTTTCGAATAATTTCCTGCATAAAGCGAAGGAATGACCTCGGGTTATCTGCTTATTAACAAAAAAAGGTTACTGCAGAATTTAAATTCGCAGTAACCTTTTTTATTAGCAAGAAATATTAAATCTAATAAGTAAGAAAAAGTTAGATTTAGCTAAATCCCTGGTATTATTTAAAACAATTCAATAATTAAAGCATAGGTTATGGTAGCATCAGATGGAAAATTTGCAAGATAGCAGTAGTTAATGCTATCATAACGATACTTGCAAGGCTTATGCCCCAAACCCTCTGGTTAGCATCTTTGATTATCTTTTCTACATTTTCCATAATTAGGCCTCCTCATCAATTTGCATATTGGGTATTAATACCCTGCTTTATGAGTTTATTGTACAATGGACAGTTGCATTAAGTACAACATCCCTTGTCCATAGGCCTATGCATGAAATACATGCTTTACAATTTATTCTTTAAATCCTCAAAGTGATCAAAGGTGAATTTCATCCATAAGCGGGTCATTCTTGATAAATAGCCGTTGGCTTTCCAGGCAAGAGCCATATGCCAAGGCTTAATTTCAGTAGCTAAGGGCAGGGATTTCACTTTGGTCTGATCTAACTTATTACAAATTTCTGATGGGACAAAGGCTACTGCTAAATGAGATGCGACAATTTCTACCATAAAACCCCATTGCATTGTTTCACAAACGACGTTGGGGATAAACCCATTTTCTTCACATTTCCCTAAAATGTGATCACGTAAGGTTAATCCTTCTCCATACAGCACAATAGATTCTTGTTTCAAATCTTTAAAATCTACTATTTGTTCTCGGGCCAATCGATGTTCAACATGACAAACTAAACGTAATGGATCCTCGTGCAAAGGGAGGTATTCTAATTCTGTATTTTTGAGGCTGGGCAATACAATTACGCCGATATCCAGAGTGTTTTCAATTAAACCCCGTTCTATTCGCCGTGAGCCAAGTTCGATTAAATCTATTTTGATTTTTGGATATCGCAGGCTAAATGCGGCAATAATACGGGAAAAAAGTGCCCTGACCATAGGCGGTATGCCTATGGTCATTACGCCGCTAGGAATTTCCGCCAAAGCCGCCATTTCATCACGGATATCATCAATAATCATCAAGGCATCTTTAGCTTTTGTTAGTAATAATTCTCCGGCTTCTGTTAAGATAACTCCTTTAGAAGTACGTTCAAACAAGGAAACTCGCAGTTCATTTTCTAAGTTTTTTATTAACTTGCTAATGGTTGACTGAGATACATATAAGTTTTCGGCAGCTTTAGTAAAGCTGGCAGTTTGAGCCACTTCAACAAAATATTGTAAATGAATAATTTCCATTTTTATATTCACCTCAATTGTCACCGCTTATTTCGTAGTATAACGCTGGCTGCATGGTATAAGGCTTATGGCAACTACTATGATACTTTCCGGATGGGCAGGGAATTTTCCTCTTTTTGTGGTGCCTGTTTTTTCAAGATAGTGGGCAGAAACCAGGTCGCGAATCTAGGGGTAAAAAAGAAAACTCCTGAATGCAGGAGTTTAAACGTTGGAAGACTGTAGCGTGATGCCAAGGCTTTGAATATTCCCGTTGTGGTGGTAATGGAAGGGTGAGGGTAGATTAAGGGGCAGGACCTAAGTGTTTCCTGTATGGTCTGAAATGGAGCTTCAACCAAGCGCATAGGTACGAATGGCTTTTAGTACACCATGTTCCTTATTGCTGGCTGCTACATAATTTCCATACTGTCTCATATCATAGGGCGCATTTTCCATCACAAAACTATATTCTACTTCTTGCAGCATTTCGACATCATTATAATAATCGCCAAATACCATGACCTCATTTCTCTGTAGCCCCTCTGCCTGCATAATGCGTTTAAGACCATGACCTTTATTGACTCCTTTATTCATAATATCAATCCACACACCGCCTGAGCTGACAACATGCAAGGCATCAGCAAACTTTGGTTTGAATACATACTCTAAGTTTTTGATAGTATCTTTTTTATTATATATGGTGACTTTGTTAATTTCCTTAGCCAATTTGGTTAGATCATCCACAATTTCTAAATTCGAATAATAAATTTTGAAAAAGTCATACATTTCTTTAGCAACAGGTTCAATATAACCCGAATTCAGCCCGCACAAAATAAGAAAATCATCAGAGTTCAGCCGTGAGGTTTGTACGACGTCATAGGCCAATTGGTTTTCAACCAAGCTTTTATAGACAACTTCGTCATTATGAACCACAAAAGCGCCATTTTCGCAAATATACGATAAACCTGGTGTCAGAGGATCAAAAAGCGACCTCAGTGTATAATAAGGTCTGCCGCTGGCAATAGCCAGACGAATATTCTTTGCTTTCAGCTCTTCCAGCATTTCAGGAAATTCCGCCGGTATTTCCTTGTTTTCATCTAATAAGGTGTCGTCCATATCTGTAACAATTAATTTAATCATACATTCCCCCGAAAAATACCATAAAAATATCTATTTCTAATTATATCATAGTCTTAAGCAACAAATGTGCCAGGAAAGGTTATTTGGTTGAAGTAAACGGACAAGACTTCAGTACTTCCAAGGTGGATTGTCCGCATCTTTGGAAACTTCGCTAGGTGGCTTTAATGCGTCCGATAAATGGCGTAACGATATTTCCGGTATAGGTAAACTCACAAAACTGGTAATGGTGAAAAAAGTGGAATTCCTGACAAATTTTACGAATTTGCAGGAGTTTTTTGCTTTATTACGAATAAATATAGTAACGAATCATTTCAAGTTAATGCATGCGATGAGTCAGAGAACTGTCATCTGACTCATCTTAGAAGACTCAGGCGCAATTGGGGGTCTAAGGTTGAGGAATAGCGGACTGGCAACAAAAAGTCAATGACCTCATTTTTAGCTTAGACAGAATAATCGGATAAGTAGGCTATTGGGTGAATTTATCGAATATTATGTAAAAGGGGCGTATATCGTGAAAAGTATACAGACAAAATTGACGGTAACCATTTTACTTATCTTTTTGGTGGCGATGGGGGTATTGGGAGGGCTTAATTATTGGAAGGCGCGATCAATCATTACTGACAGCGTGAGCAGCGATATTGCCGAAAAGGCAAAAAATTCAGCACAAGATGTTGCAGATTGGTTGGAGTCCCGCAAAGCAGAAATGTTGATAATGGCGGCGGCTCCTGTGGTTCAAAACGGGAATTTTGAAGAGATTGCGCCTTTTTTGGTTAATGTTGCTCAAACGAATAAGGTATATGATAGCATTGGCTATATCAAAGCTGATGGAACGTATATCAACGCATTGGGCTCAAAAGGCAGCCTGGCTGAGCGGGATTACTTTCAGCGAGCAATTAAGGGCGAATCAGTGATTTCTAACCCGGTGGTATCTAAAACTACTGGTAAACCGATAATTCCGGTAGCTATACCTGTTAAAAACAACGGTACGGTTAGTGGTGTTATTTACGGGTCAATTAATATGGATGGTCTTATTAAGAAAGTGTTAGATATAAAAGTAGGGCAGACGGGTTATGCTTATGTTTTGCAGGAGGATGGCAGTGTTATTATGCATCCTGATAAGGAAATAGTCATGAAGGCAAATGCCATTAAAGATGAAAAATTTCCGCAGGCGCTCCGTTCTGTCAATGAGCGCATTGTGAAGGGGGAGACCGGGTTAGCCAGTTATGATTATGCTGGTACAAATAAAATGGTAGCTTTTGCGCCGCTGCCAGGCATAAAATGGTTTTTGGCCATCAATGTGCCTACTGCAGAAATATCCGGAGCAGTATCAGCTTTGACTACAATTTCACTAACGACAATTATTGTTGTTTTAGTTCTTACCATGTTCGTAATTGCCTGGATTGCCCGCCGTATTGCAAGACCTATCCAGGCCTTAGAGGCGGCAGCCGATCGCGTTGCGAATGGTGACATTTCACAGATGAAAATAGAAATTGTATCCAACGATGAAATTGGTCGTTTAGGTCAGAGTTTTGAGCAAATGGTGCAAAACTTGCGCCACCTTATTCAAAAAATTCATGGAGCTACCGAGCAGGTAGCGGCATCGTCGCAGGAGTTGACAGCCAGTTCGGAGCAATCGGCGCAGGCGGCCAATCAGATTGCCGTATCAATTACTGATGTGGCTGCAGGCGCCAGCGAGCAGATGGCGGTAGCCAATGATACAACTGCCGTTGTGGAACAGATATCTACCAGTATCAAGCAGATGGCGGCTAATGCCAACCAAGTGGCGGATTATTCAGTTCAGGCGGCTGATAAGGCTAAAACCGGCGATAAAGCGGTCGGACAAGCAGTAGCACAAATGGGGCAAATCCGAACAACGGTTATAGCTTCCGCTCAGGTTGTAGCACAATTAGGCGAACGCTCTAAGGAAATTGGACAAATTGTTGACACCATATCCGGTATTGCCGGACAGACCAATCTTTTGGCTTTAAATGCGGCCATTGAGGCTGCAAGGGCGGGAGAACAGGGCAGAGGTTTTGCCGTAGTAGCTGACGAAGTACGCAAACTAGCGGAGCAGTCACAGGATGCAGCGAAAAGAATCGCTGAACTAATTGGCGAAATCCAGGGAGAAACTGGCAAGGCTGTTGCGGCCATGGATAATGGCATGAAAGAAGTCAAGACAGGGGCAGAGGTTGTCAATCATGCTGGTACGGCCTTTAGGGAAATTGCAGATCTGGTGGCAGAGGTATCAAGCCAGGTGAAAGAGATTTCTGCTACAATGCAGCAAATGGCGGCAGGTAGCCAGCATATCGTTGGTTCGGTGAAAAAGATGGACAGTCTGGGTAAGAAATCGGCCGGTGAGGCTCAGGGCGTCGCGGCGGCCGCTGAAGAACAACTGGCATCTATGGAGGAAATTGCCTCATCTAGTCAGGCACTGGCCAAGTTAGCTCAAGATTTGCAGAATGGGGTGACACAGTTTAGGTTATAGCCAAAAACCAGAGGGATGGTCTATCTTTGCTTTTTGAATATAAGAGACTGAAAAGGGGGATGATTTTGAAGAAAATTGCAGTATTAACTGGCGGTGGGGATTGTCCGGGACTAAATGCGGTAATTAGAGCGGTTTACAAGACGGCACGCATAAACGGGATAGAAGTCTATGGGGTAAAAAACGGGTTTAAGGGTTTGGTTGAGGATGACATGTATTTACTTGACGCAGATTATGTTTCCGGGATACTGCCGCGGGGTGGAACTATCTTGGGCACTACCAATAGAGACAATCCTTTTCACTACCAGTGTATAGAAAATGGAGCAGCCGTATTCAAAGATATGTCGCAGCAAGTATTATTTAATCTTAAACAAAAGGAGATAGAAGCCTTAATTGTAATTGGCGGGGATGGTACACTGAAAATTGCCTGTGACATTGCAAATCTTGGATTTCCCATAGTAGGTATTCCTAAAACGATTGATAATGATTTACCGAAAACCGAGCGAACCTTTGGGTTTGATACCGCTGTCAGCATTGCGACAGAAGCACTAGATAGACTGCATACAACAGCTGAGTCGCATCACAGGGTAATGGTGCTTGAGGTCATGGGGCGCTATGCCGGATGGATTGCTCTTCACAGTGGGATAGCCGGCGGAGCGGATTCGATTATTATTCCAGAAATTCCTTTTAAGTGGGAATCTATTGCAGATAAAATTAAGCTGCGCCAGCAAAAGGGGAGCTTGTTCAGCGTTATTGTGGCTGCGGAAGGAGCAATACCTATTGATGGAGAGCTGTCAATAGCAAAGATCGTAAATAGCAGCCCTGATAAAATACGTTTAGGCGGCATCGGTGATAAAATTGCCTGCGAGTTAGAAAAGCGCTTAGCGGTGGAATGCAGGTCTACCGTATTAGGTCACCTGCAGCGCGGCGGCAGTCCGACGGCCTATGACAGGGTACTTGCTACCAGGTATGGTGAGGCCGCAGTCAATGCCATCCTTTATAAAAAATTCAAGACAATGGTGGCATTGCAAAATAACAAAATCGTATTGGTTAAGTTAACGGATGTTGTAGGAAGCCCATATTTAGTTTCAGTAACCCATGATCTGATTAAAACAGGACGCGCGCTTGGCATATCATTTGGCGACTAAGGCGGCATATGATATCCAAATTACTAGTAAATAGCAATCACCTGTCCCGCTGTTCCTTTGGTGGTTTGCAGGAAGAACAGGCAATATAAAAAAAGTTACTGCTGAATTTAAATTTGCAGTAACTTTTTATTTGTTTTAGCATGGGAAGATTAAATCCATTTTATGTAGTCTTGTTGGGCTGAAAGAATACGAAAAATTTGGACTGTTTTTTCTTGCGCAGGAAAAGAAAAATGCAACTTAATCTCAACAATATCAAAAAAGTTACTATAATAGCAGGGATATGTATATATTGTATGGAATTGTACTTTTGTGATAAAATTAGTAAATAAAACTAAAATAATACATTATTAAGTGAAATGGATCAAAAGTGTATTGAAATTAGATAAGTGAAGAGTGATGAGATGTGATAAGACCCGATTCTCCTAAAATATTGATTGTTGATGATACGAGAATTAATCTGAAGATACTTACCGATTTGCTTTTTGAACATGGCTATCAAGTGTGCCCGGTATCCAGCGGTGCGATGGCGCTTCAAGCAGTAGTTCTTGAAAAGCCTGATCTGATTATGCTAGATGTAGTGATGCCGGAGATGGATGGTTATGAGGTATGCCGCCGTTTAAAGCTGGACGAATGCAGCCGCGATATTCCAGTGATATTTATCAGCGCACTTGGTGAGGCGGTCAACAAGGTTATAGGTTTCAAGGCGGGGGGCGTCGATTATATTACTAGACCATTTCAGGAAGAAGTAGTATTGGTTAGGGTGGAGTCGCACTTGGCATTGTCGCGGCTGCAACAACAAATACAGGCGCGTAATGCACAACTAGAGCGGGAAGTTGTCCAGCGCAAGAAGGCAGAAGAGGAACTCTTACGGGCACATGGAGAGTTAGAGCGCCGGGTGGAGGAGCTTCGCGAATCAGGGGAACGCTTCCGCTGGATATTTGATAACAGTCCGGCGATGATTTCTATTGTCAGCATGGTAAATCAACAATATGTAGAGGTAAACTCCAAATTCTTAAATGTTCTGGGATATAACCATGCAGAAGTTGTGGGGCAAACACCTAAGGAATTGGCCTTGTTAGTGGATTTTGAACGGGTGAAACATTTAAATGATGAATTACTTAACAAGAGAGAAATCTTTCTTGGTGAGTACAGACTAAAGGGGAAGTCTGGTAAGATTATTACGGTACAGGGCTCGGCATCACTGGCGCATTTCAGCGGCGAGAAATGCTGGATCATTATCGCGCGGGATATAACCAAGGAAAAGGAATTGGAGAATGATTTGCTGCGGTTAGATCGCCTGAATTTAGTGGGAGAAATGGCTGCCAGTATTGGCCATGAGGTACGT
This sequence comes from Pelosinus sp., assembly GCA_021372375.1. Classification (GTDB taxonomy): domain Bacteria; phylum Bacillota; class Negativicutes; order Propionisporales; family Propionisporaceae; genus JAJFUN01. The sequence continues at coordinate 56,770 of JAJFUN010000098.1, forward strand.
AATCCCATGACAACGGTAAGGGGATACCTTCAGCTGTTTCAAACTAAACAAGAGAATCATAAGTATTTGGAACAAATCAAAGTCATGATAGAGGAATTAGATCGAGCCAACTTTATTATTACCGAGTTTTTGTCTTTGGCAAGAAACAAAGCCGTGAAACTGAAATTTCAAAATCTAAACCAAATTGTAAACGCCATCTTGCCCCTTCTACAGGCGGATGCTCTCCATACCGGACATAACCTTGAGATTAAACTTGGGGAATTGCCGGATATTATGCTGGATGACAAAGAGATACGGCAGATGCTGTTGAATCTAGCGAAAAATGGATTTGAGGCTATGGAGGCGGGCGGGACGTTGACTATTGAATCATATCACAAAAATAACACCATTGTATTAGCTGTTCGTGATACAGGCAAAGGCTTTTCGTCTGTCATCCTGGACAAGCTGGGAACTCCGTTTATTACGACAAAAGATACTGGTACAGGGCTGGGGATTCCGGTTTGCTATCGAATTGCCGAACGACATGGCGCAAAGATTGAAGTCAATACAGGTTTGGACGGAACAGTAATTAGTGTAAGATTTCCTTGTAGGTAAGGTGGGAGTTATTTGCTGTTTGCGTTGCTTGGGGGCAGGTCTTAGTTATTTTCATCTAACCAAAGTATGATGGCGTCTATACTAATCTAGTTTTGCTATAGTAAAAGAATTACGAAGTTAACTGACCGTGATGTGTCTGTTGAAAACTAAGGCGTAAACCAGTATAATTTAAATATTAGGGCTTGATTACTTATGCTTAAGAATAAAAATCAAGTGTAATTACCAATTTTTAAAGGCTAGTCACACTTGGCGAAAATGTACAGTATTAGATTATGTAGATAGGCGGATATGCTATGAAAATTCCAAAGAATGATGCGTTGATATGGTTTGATTTTTTTTCACAATTGCCGGAGGATGAGGAAATTAGCGTAAAACATGAAGAAATCATTTACGCGACCTTTGCGCAAATTGAGGCAGCAATTGATTATAGAAATGATAGGTTGATGTCGAAAATTCCCGGTTTAAAAAATTTGGCAAATAGAACATTTTTTGTAGGAAATGAAAGTAAATTCCCCCAAGGCTGTCGTTCATGTCTGCTCGGTACTGGTTTAACTGCAATTAGGAAAACGAATAAATGCAATTTAGAGTGTAAATTTTGTTATAATTATGGCGAACTAGATAATATTCAGCCAATTGGCGAGGGTTTGTGGGATATTGGCGGCACCAAATTTTATGAGAAGGATATTGATTTGCTGCTCTCCATTTACCAAAAGCCTACTGGTATTTCCTATGTTTATTTAGAACCTTTTATGGAGATTGAAAAATATTATACGATTATAAAGAAATTTAGTAAAGCGCAAATTCATCAACATTTATATACAAATGGCACGTTGGCTGCAGAAGAAACACTCAAAGCATTAGGTGAAGCCGGTCTTGATGAGATACGTTTCAACCTGGGTGCTTCTAATTGTTCGGACAAAGTAATTGAGAATATTGGACTTGCGAAAAAGTATATTAAAAGTGTAGGTATTGAAACGCCAATGACACCTGAGTTTTTCGAAATGTTTTTTAAGAAAAAACAAGCAATCTTGGCGACAAAACTCGATTTTATAAATTGTGCGGAATTACATTTAAATGAGAATAACATAAATAATTATTATGGGGAAAATATGTACATTTCCCGACATGGCTATATTTCTCCCATTTGGAGTAGGGAATTAACGTTAAAATTCATGAAAATAGCTAATGAGGAAAACTGGGATTTAGTAGTTCATGATTGCTCAAACAACACAAAGTTTGCCAGAGGTTTAAATTTGAGCAGCAAAGAGGGTATGTGGTTCGGAGCCAGTAATTATGCCTGTGAATTTGCGATGATTCCTTACGAAATATTTATACCAATACTGAATGATGACAATTTTAAATTTATAAATGAAGAAAAATTGCCTGACGACTATAAACCAGAAATTATAGAGTTTTAGCATGGCTTGCAGGCTAATAAGGGCAAAAATAAAAAGGCTAAGCATAGATAATTTCCTATGCTTAGCCTTCAATTTTCCTTAGTTTGATTCGTGCCGTGAAGTGGTGAGTGGCTAGCAGTGGTTAAATTAGGCTATACGTGTAGGGGGCAGATGGAGGCATTCTTATTTTGTTACAAAAAGTTGATAAAATAGGAATATTCCTTTCTACAAAATTTAATAGGAGTTTTAGCTATTTGTGGAACTTTATAATTTACTAATTAAAAGAAAAAACCATGTATCAATACAGTACATGGTTTTATTTTGTCATTTTTCCCGAAAAAGCCGCTAATTTTCCCCTTTTTGGCAAAAAAATCTATATATTATGATATAATTGTGATTATAATAGCCAAAAAGCATATTTAATGCTTTGATGGAATGCAGCAGTATAAATATAAGTCAAAAATGGAGGCAAAAATGAAAGAGCAACATCTAAAACCAGCTACGGTTTTACTAACAGCATGTATTATGTTCCCTACCTGGACAGTACTGGCAGCACCTACAGACGCTGGCACTGTGCTTCGTGACTCTCAACAAGTAGAACGTAAGCTTCCTGAACATCAAGTTCCTAATGTAACCGTGGACCAAGAATTCAAACCGCCGATGGTAAATGATAAAGGTTTTAAAATGTTTGTTAAGAATTACCGCATCAGCGGGCAAGATGTGTTTGCCAACGATGAACTTGCAAAATTGCTTATTCCTTATAGCAATAAACAAATGACAATGACAGGCCTTCAAGAAGCCACTGCTCTTATTACGAAATATTTTCGCGACAGAGGTTACTTTGTTGCTCAGGCCTATCTGCCGGCACAGGAAATTAACGAAGGCACAGTAGAAGTCACTGTCCTTATCGGACAATGCGGTGATATTCTTCTTAAGAACCAGACTCATGTACCGGATAATATCATTATGGAACAACTAAAGGCAATTAAAACCGGTAGTTATATTAGTACCGCTATGATGGAACGAGCAGCACTATTGGCTAGCGATTTACCAGGTGTAGCAGTAAAAACTACCCTAACTCCAGGCAAGTTTCCAGGTACTACGGATATTATTGTAGAGGCAAAGCCTAAGGGTGAAGTGTGGCAAGGCAGTGTAAGTGGAAATAACTGGGGCAATCGTTTAACAGGATATAATCAGACGACCATGAATGTTACTTTGAATAACCCGCTAGAAAAAGGTGATAGTTTTGCGGCAGGTATTAGTACAACAGGCAAAGATCAGCAAACAGGCAATATAGCTTATCATATTCCTCTTGGTGAAGGCAGCACCTTCAATGTTGGTTATTCTAAAGTATACTATGAGCTCGGTAAGGAAATGTCTTCGTTAGACGCCTTTGGTACTGCCTATACGAACCATGCCGACTTGACTTATGCCTTAAGGCGATCGAGAGAAAGTAACTACTCATTGCAGCTTGGTTATGACTATAAACGTATGGAAGATAAAATAGACAGTCAAAGCCAGAACACCGAAAAGTGGAGCCATGCTACCAGTGTAGGATTGATAGGAGACAGTACCGACAGTATGTTGGGTGGAGGTACTAATAGCTATAACCTGATATGGTATACAGGCGGCATAAACGGTAGAACGAATACCAGTACTGGACTTACCACTGGACAATGGCATAAGACTACATATAGCATAATGCGTCAGCAATATGTAAAAGAGCGACTATCTTTATTCTTAGCTATGAGTGGGCAGCTTGCTAATACCAATCTTGATTCTTCTGAAAAATTTTCATTAGGGGGAGCCAATGGAGTACGAGCGTATCCATCTGGAGAAGCTTCCGGTGATGAAGCATGGCTGGGGACAGCGGAGCTGAGTTATACGATGCCGGCGGCAAATCGAGGCGGTATGTGGCAGCTTACTACCTTTTATGATACGGGATGTAGTCATATCGAAAAACATCAAGTTACTCCTGGTGAAAACCATCGTTCCCTTAGCGGTGCCGGAATCGGCATAAACTATACTATGCCGGGAAGCTACATGATAAAGGCTAACTATGCATGGCGATTAGGCAATGAAACTCCTCAGTCAGATAGTACTTTTGGCAAAGGCCATTTATGGCTGCAAGGTGTGAAATATTTTTAATAAATGATAGGAGGGATTGACCATGAAAATATCCCGGAAATGGCGGCGTGCCTGGTCTCGCCCTAAGCCTAAATTTACAATTTCCGCGATTAAAACAAGATTACAGCGAAGGAAAAAGACACAAGTTAGCGGTAAAGGTAAGACTAAACCTAGTATCATGCAAAAATTTATTCGACCTGCAGCGGTAGCAGCTGGTTTAGCCTTAAGTATTATGGCTCATAACCCGGCTTATGCGATGCCTGCTAATGGACAAGTAGTTGCCGGTCAAGGCAAAATTGTCCAAAATGGCGGTAATATGGCCATTACTCAGTCTACGGATAAACTATCCATCAACTGGCGATCTTTTAATATTGCAAACGGTGAAAAAGTGCAGTTTGTGCAGCCTGGTATTAATTCTGTAGCATTGAATCGGGTAATTGGCAATAATGCTTCCAGCATCTATGGACAGCTGAGTGCTAATGGTAAAGTATTCCTTATCAATACGAACGGTATTTTGTTCTCTCCCACAGCTCGAGTAGATACAGGAGCATTGGTAGCCTCCAGTCTTGACATGACGGATAGCGATTTTATGGCAGGAAGATATAGATTTGCCAAAGGCAGCACTACGGGCAGTGTAATTAACCAAGGAAATATTACCGCTGCTGATGGAGGATTTGTTGCTCTATTGGGGGAAAAGGCCGTCAACGAAGGAGTAATTGTTGCTAATAAAGGAAGCGTAGCACTAGGTGCAGGAGAACAGGCCACGCTTGATATGAAGGGTGATGGGCTTATCAATTTGGCTGTTAGTCAGGCCTCATTAAATGCCCAGGTTGAAAATAAGAACCTGATTCAAGCTGACGGCGGTATGGTAGTTATGACCGCTAAGGTTGCAGGAGATCTGGCAGGTACTGTTGTTAATAACAGTGGTGTAGTCAGAGCGCAAACAATTGGGGAGCGTAACGGTAAAATTATCTTAGATGGTGGTACTGGGATCATTACCAACAGTGGTACATTGAGTGCTTCAGGCAGCAATACAGCAGCTAACGGTGGGAGCATAATGGTGAATACTTCCGGTATGGCCGTTGATAATGGTATAACAGATGTAAGCGGTATTAACGGCGGTACAGTTGCTATTAGTGCTGGACATTTGTTGCAATCAGGTACTATAAAGGCTGATGGCAGCAATGCTGGTGGCACAATCGCCATTCAAGCTGGGAAAATCATTCAAACTGCCAGTGTCAATCTTAGTGCCAATGGGGCTTTAGGAACAGGCGGTAGTATCAATGTAGAGACAGATAGCAGCCTATTGTCTTCAGCGCAGTTATCAGCTACAGGAACAAGCGGCGGACAAATTGATGTCCTTGGTAAAGATATCACCTTGATGGCAGCAAGAGCCGATGCTACAGGCTTATCTCAGGGCGGGCAAATACATATTGGCGGCGATTTTCAGGGGGTCGGCAATCGTAAACAAGCAGATACGGTATTTGTTAATTCTTTTACATCTCTTGATGCCAGTGCTAAGAATAACGGCAATGGTGGGAAAATTGTTGTATGGTCAAACGCCAATACTCAATTTTACGGAACAATACAGGCCAAGGGCGGTTTGGCAAGTGGCGACGGCGGCATGATGGAGGTTTCTGGTAAGAATGGTTACCGATTTGCCGGTAAGGCGGATGCTTCGGCAGTGAATGGTAAGGCAGGAGGTTTATTGCTTGACCCTAAAAATGTTATTATTGGTGACGCCACATCGGCAAATGGTATTGAGATTATCGGACCTGACGGTAGTGGATCTTTTGGATCTTCCTATGAAACGCTAACAAATGGTAATATTCTTGTTACGGATACTTCTTATGATGCAGGATCTGGTCATACCAATGCTGGGGCGGTCTATCTTTACCAGACTGGTACAGGTGCTTTAATTAGTGCGGTTACTGGCTCGCATACAGATGATAAGGTAGGGACTACTTTATACAAGCTGACCAATAATGGCGTGGAAACAGGTAATTTTCTCGTGAGGAGTTCAGATTGGAACAGTTCAGCCGGGGCAGTAACTTGGGGTAATGGTACAACTGGTTTTCTAAATGGTGGCGGCATTGTATCAACGACAAACTCACTGATTGGTGATATGGCGGGTGATAAAGTTGGCTCAGGGGGAGTATCCTTATTAAAGGATGGAAATTACCTTGTTTTGTCTTCTGATTGGCATAATTCAGCCGGGGCAGTGACTTGGGGCAATAGTACAACAGGCTTTGTCAATGGGAGTGGTATTGTATCAGCGACGAATTCGTTGGTTGGTGATACGGCAAATGATCAAGTTGGCTCAGGAGGAGTAACCCTTCTAGATAATGGTAATTACATTGTCTCATCTTCTAACTGGCATGGTAATAAGGGAGCAGTAACTTGGGGTAATGGTAGTACAGGAAGAGTCGGCACAGTATCGGCAGCAAATAGTCTGGTAGGATCTACAGCGAATGATAATGTAGGTACTTTTTCCATTTTGAGAAATAATGCTAATAATAGTATCGTCATTTATAGTTCTCAATGGGATAACGGTTCTGCTGTGGATGCTGGCTTTGCGGCCTTAATGAATGGTGCTACTGGTAAATTAGCAGATGGAACCGATGGTGGCATAGTTACAGCATCCAATTCATTGGTAGGAACCCAGGCGAATGATCGTGTAAGTTCTAAGGGGATTATAACGATTAACAATGGAAACTATATAGTAAATAGCTGGGAGTGGCATAATACTGCGACACAGCTTGATCCTACCCTTCCTGGTTGGACGCCTACTGACTTTTCTGCACTAGGAGCTGTGACTTGGGGGAGTGGTAGCACTGGTGCAATTGGTGCTGTGGGGATAGGGAATAGTTTGATAGGTACTGTCGCTGGGAATCCGAGTGGCGATGCAGGAGTTACTGTTCTTGGTAACAACAATTATGTGGTATCAAGTCGAAGGGATAACGGAGGAGCAGCGACTTGGGTTAACGGTTCAAATGGTTATATTTATGGTAGTAGCAGTCGAGGCGGAACGATATCAAGCGCAAACAGCCTTGTTGGTACAGGAGATCTTAATACTGTTGTAGCATTGCCGAATAACAATTATATTGTTGCCAGTCCATATTACAATAACGGTGCTACTAGCTGGCTTGGGGCACTAACTTGGGGTAATGGTTCAACAGGAGTAATTGGCACAGTATCAGTAGATAATAGCTTAGTAGGGATGAGTCAGTATGAAAGAGTAGGATCATCCGTCTTTGCTCTAGCAAATGGGAACTATGTAATTGTTGACAAAAATTGGCATAGTAGTCATACAGCGTTAGGTGATTTTGTACAGGATGATCCAACTGGATATGGAAAAGTTATTTGGGTCGATGGGAGTAATGGACATATCGCTGGTCTTAATGCAATTGGCGGTACAACGACAGCAGCATCTGGTCTTGCAGGTTCAGCCAATGGTGATAAAGTTGGAGAAAGCGGTATTGTAATTCTAGATAATAATAATTATGTTGTGCAAAGTAGTAACTGGAGCGGCACTCGCGGTGCGGTAACTTGGGTCAATGGAACAAATGGCAATGTAGGCAGTAGCAGTTCGCCAGCGGCGGTCATATCATCAGCAAACAGTCTGGTAGGGGGCAATATTGGTGATAATCTAGGCTCTAGTATTGTAAAACTGACAGGCAATAATAACTATCTAGTCGTTGCTAAGGATTGGAATGGCGGAACAGGTGCAGTGACATGGGTTAACGGTACGAATGGGAATATTGGTGGAACTGCTTCGGCTGCTGGGGTGCTATCGGCTACCAATAGCTTGGTTGGTTCTGTAGCTGGTGACCATGTTGGTAGTAAGGTAGAGACTTTGACAAATGGCAATTATATAGTCGAAAGTCCTAATTGGAGTAGTGGAGCAGGTGCAGTATCATGGGTTAATGGTACGAATGGGAATATCGGTGGAACGGCTTCGTCTGTTGGGGTGCTATCATCTACGAATAGTTTAGTTGGTTCTGCAGCTGGTGATCATGTTAGTGGCACGGTAAAGATTTTGACAAATAACAATTACATAGTTCAAAGTCCTGATTGGAATGGCGGAGCAGGTGCAGTAACATGGGTTAATGGTACGAATGGGAATATCGGTGGAACGGCTTCGTCTGCTGGGGCGGTATCATCTACTAATAGTTTAGTTGGTTCTTTAGCTGGTGATCATGTTGGTAGTGGGATAACGCTTTTGACAAATAACGATTACGTAGTCCAAAGTTCTGATTGGAATGGCGGAGCAGGTGCTGTGACTTTGGTTAGTAATGCTACTGGAAATATAGCAGGAGTGGTATCGTCTACGAATAGTTTGGTCGGCTCTGCAGCTGGTGATAATGTTGGTAATGGTGGGATAACTCCTTTGACGAATGGTAACTTTGTTGTCAATAGTCCCTCTTGGAATAATGGCCGTGGGGCGATAACCTGGGTAAAAGGTACCGATGGAAAGTTGGCCGACGGTTCAGGATCAGGAGCATATGTGTCTGCAAGTAATAGTTTGGTAGGAACTGCAGACGGAGATAATATTGGTGATTGGGGGACAATAGCACTGGCTAATGGCAATTATATTTCCCAAAGTGGACTTTTAAATGCTGGAGCTGGTGCGATTACCTGGGGCAATGGTGTAAGTGGCACAATAGGGAATATTTCAGCGAGCAATAGTTATTTGGGGACAGCTGCGAATGCTACAAATGGCTTATGGCTCGGCGACTATGACAGCGCGAACAACCAGGTGCGTATTAATGTGCCGGATTTGAAAAAAATAGTCCTGTGGACACCTGGTTCCGGTGGGGGGAGTGCTGCGACTTTAGCGGATGTGGCTATTTTTACAACTCAGGCTGCTTCTGATTTGATTATTGACCCAAGTGCTATTACGACAGCATTAAATGCTGGAACGAAAGTAACGATACAAGCCAATACAGATATTACAGTAGATAAAGATGTTGTTAGCACTGCGGCTGGGACAGGCGGCAATCTCACACTGCAGGCCGGACGTAACGTAAATATTAAGGCTAGTGTGACAACAGCTAATGGCAATCTTTCTATAATTGCCAATGACAGTGCTGCCGATAGTAATAATCGCGATAGTGGGACAGGCGGCATTACACTTGACAGCGGCAAAACAATAAATACAGGAACTGGCACAGTTACTATGTCATTAGGAACGGCAGGGACAGTCGGTAATGTAACGCTAAACGGCAGTATTTCAGCAGGTACACTTGATATTACCGGTCAGGCATCAACTATTTTTGGAGGAACTGCTTCTATTGGCGGTGATATCAATGTGAGAGGTAATGGCAGCATAACCCTGCAAGGGGGCAATCTTTCTTCAGCAAGCGGGAATATTATTTTAGATAGCGGCAGCAATGGCCATTTTATCAATAATATTGGTTCATCGGCTTTGCAAGTAGCAGATGGCAAGCATTGGTATGTGTATTCTTCCAGCCCATTAACCGATACTAAAGGCGGTCTCAGCTATAACTTTAAACAATACAATACAATTTACAACGGAGTAGTCCAAGGAAGCGGCAGTGGCTTTATCTATTCCATTGCGCCGACTGTTACAGGCAGCCTTGTTAGTACAGCTACCAAAACATATGACGGAGATACCGGAGGAGCATTGTTAAGTCCATCAAACTATAGTGTTTCTGGCGCTATTGATGGCGATGTGGTAACCCTTAATAATCCGGCAAACGGTACCTATGACAACAAAGATAAAGGTGTAGGAAAAGGTGTTAGTGTAGGAGGCGTAACTATTGCAGGTGCAATGGATGGAAGTATTCCTGTTTATGGCTATACACTGGCTAGCAGTACGGTGAGTGGAAATATTGGTGTAATTGATCCAAGGAAAGTTACTTATATCGTAGCAGACGCTGCTAGTACGTATGGTACATTGGCAAGTCTAGGTGCGTACACTTTAGGGAATGTCATTGCGGCAGAGCAGGGCTTTGTAGCAGGTATAGTAGGAGCATATAGCGGCAGTACACCAGTAACGCTAACTACTAAAACCAATACCGGTATCTATACAGAAAAAGTGACAGGTCTTACCGGCTCGGCAGCAGGCAACTATGAAATTGATACAATAGGCAATACTACAGGTACTCTTACCATTGCTCCCAAAGCCATTACCATTACACCAACTGCTGGTCAAAATATGGAGTATAACGGGTCTATTCCTGTTGTAGCCAACTTGACTCATGGTGGTGCTAGTAATCTTGTAACAGGCGATTTCTTTACAGGAACCATGGGGCTAGCTGGTATCAGCAAGAACGCAGGCAGTTACGCTATTACGGGGGGAACATTAGGGATTAATGACGGTAATGGAGGAGCTAACTATGCGATAACCTTTACGCCAAGCGTACAGTACACTATTACCCCGAAAACTTTAACCCTAAGTGGACTTGTTGTAAATAATAAACCCTATGATGGTACAACGGCAGCTGCCGTAAACGGCACTCCAAGCCTAAATGGTATTATTGGCAGTGATAGTGTCAGTGTTGGCGGCACAGTTAACGCAGCATTCTCAGATTCTAACGCCGGCCCTAGTAAAGCCGTTACTGTTACAGGTTTAGCACTTACCGGCGGAGATAAAGACAACTATACGCTAAGCAGCACGGCCAATGCCACAGCTACGATCAATCCCAAAAAAATCACCTACAGTGTAGCGGATGCTAACAGTACTTATGGAGATTTAGCTACTCTGGGGGCAGGGGCTTTAAGCGGAGTACTCACAAGCGATAACAGTAATGTAGCAGGTACAGTAGGAGCATATAGCGGTAGCACACCAGTAACGCTAACTACTAAAACCAATGCCGGTATCTATACAGAAAAGGTGATAGGTCTTACCGGCTCGGCTGCAGGCAACTATGAAATTGATACAATAGGCAATACTACAGGTACTCTTACCATTGCTCCCAAAGCCATTACCATTACACCAACTGCTGGTCAAAATATGGAGTATAACGGGTCTATTCCTGT
>JAJFUN010000099.1 GCA_021372375.1 Pelosinus sp.
AACAAGGCATAAACACCAAATCACCTGCATATTTCATAAATAGAATACCTATTCGGGTAAGGAGGTCGACTATGTATAAACTGATTATCGGCAATGTTAGAATAACGGTAACCGAAGACGATATTGGGCGGGATCAGGCTGCTGGTGCCGCTCGTGAAGCCATATCTGCCGCGAACCGTCAAGGTAAATCACTGAGCCATGTTGAAGTAAGTAAAGGCGAATCCGGCCTTGAGGTGCAGACAACAGAAAAAGCCGGAAACCGCGCAGCCCGCAAAACCATCAAACAAAGTATGCTTGACAGTATGCTCGCTGCCGCCAAAGAAAAGCTCTACCCTGCAAGTATGTTTTCTAACAAAGACGCCTGGTTTGACAGCGATACAGGTCAAGAATGGCACGGCGAAGCCATCAACGAAGCCAAGGAAGAACTTTTACAGGCTTTTGCCGAATGGATAAAGACAGTAAAATAAAGAATAAAACAAGCCGCCTCTTCCAAAGCGAAGACAGCAGCTTGTTTGCTTTTATGAATCTGGGGCTTGTTGAGGGTCAGGATTGCATTAATCCTGACCCCAGTTTCTTCCCTGTAAAAGTAGGGGCGGCCCCTGTGCCTGCCCGCGTACAAACGATCTGATGAGAGTAAATTTTCTATTGTACTAAGAAAAACATTCTTACAAGTTTGTCTTTCAATTACCACAGATAGTTTCTTCTTGTTAGAACGTCTCTATGCAGGCTGGCGCAGGGCAAATGTCATCAGGCGACGCTTACAATAAATTACAAATAAAAATATAGTGTTTTTTGATTAAAGCCTTTACCCTATGTCTCCCTTGCTAAAGGGGGATGTCACAGCAGTGACAGGGGGATTGAGAAACGGGCAATACAGAAAAAACGAACAAACCCGGAGAAAAATCCCTCCGACGCTGCGGCGCCACCTCCCTTTGGCAAGGGCGGCATGAGATAAAACCCAAAACACACTTTCAAATTACATTTAATTCCACGATAGCCTGATGACATTGGACACAGGGGCCGCCCCTATAAAAAATATAAAATCAAAATAAATATATCATATATTATTTTTTATAAAATCTAGTATCTTTCCATTAATCTTAATATCACTTCTTCTAGCATTTCTTAGCTTACTAAATACTATATCTGGGTTTTCTTGAAGAATATATTCAAAATATATCTCTGGTTTGCCACCTTCAATGAGTAATTTTTTAACTCTTTCATTTTTATTTATAAGATATTTAGGCTCAGTCCACTCCTGAGCCACTACAGCTAAGGGTTCATTATTATATTTTAAAACCCAAGTAGCTTTTCCACCGCCAATTGAAGGCAAGTACTTAGTTTCGCGTATTTTTAAAGTTAAATAATATACTGTTGTCGCGTCATTAATCTCCAGTTTAACTTCATGAGAGTCCATATCATCACCCATACAGACACTATCACGATTAATAAATATATAGCTATTTGCAACGGAATTAGATTTTATATATTTTGATGCATAGCCAATACATGGTACTAATAATATTATTGCTACGATAAAATACAAAGATTTCATAAAGCTACTCATCCTAACTTCCTTTTTAATCTTATAACCCGCAGTTACTACAACCTACGGCTTTACTACGTTTATAGCTACTTGCTTTTACAGACATTCCACGAATGGCACGGAGAGGCCATTAACGAAACCAAAGAAGAAGTTTTGCAGACCTTTGCCGAATGGATAAAAGCAATAAAATAAAGTATTAAACAAGCTGCCTCTTCCAAAGAGAAGACATCAGCTTGTTTTTATGCCAATTCATTATTACCGAATTGGGACTTGTTGAGGTTCAAAATTGCGTTGTATTTCAACCACTGAACCCAGCTTCTACCAATTTGCTGGGTCGTACTTTTGATAAAAATCTTCTATATTTTCTGGAGAAATACCATATACTTTTGTTTTTGTTCTAATTAATACCACTTTATCGATTCGAGTACAGTATAATGTTATTTTCTTTCCATTATCCAAAATAAACTTGCCATAATAACCAGCTACGCCTCCAGACCCGAAGAGTTGTCCAGCAAGTGATATACCACTTTTTATCTCAATTGATTCAATTTCTTTCCTAAAAATAACCACTCTACCAATAATACGAACAATAGTAATACCTTTATCTGAAATAATATATGATTGCGGCGTCCATAGTTTGCCTAGATAAACAAGTAACAAAATTGTCAAACATCCTAGTAATGGCAAAGGATATTCCGTTAAAACTATAATAGATTTTTTTACTATTAACTTGGGAACGTAAACTATAAAAATGACAATGAATGCGAGAAACCATGCAATTAGTATGGGAAGTTTCAATTGTAAAGATTTCTTTTCTATTGTTGCCGCTTTAAAAGTATACAGTTTATTTACCTCCTAACACGCTGTGTTTAAGCAACAACATTTAAGCAGCTTCCAATTATAGTACTTCTTGTATTTGCTAGAGTAAAAGTTGACCACTTTGCTAATCGAATGTGTTGACCACCCCTATTTTAAAATTACTATTTTTCCATTCCCCCAAAACTCCTTCAGTTGTTAGATAAAAGCCTGGCAAGGGCTTTAGCCATTTCCCTTGAGAGGCTTTTATCTAACAACTAGACTCTCAAAAAGTGGAATGGAAAAAATCAGTGGCAAACTTTGCTATTAGCAGTGGTAAACAAAATGGTCAATATTTGCATTAGCAAAATCAAGCGAAAGCCATAATATGCAGTAGAACAATCTACAACAGCCTCATACGTTTAGTAAAACATCATTCAATCCTGTTGCAAATTTTTACTTAATACTGATTTCATTTTTTGAAATTCTGACCACTTTATTTTTCTTTTCAAAGTAAAATTTTTAGCTTTATTTGTGCAGTATTTAAAATCTAAAAGCATCGATAATTCATCCTTATAAGGCATTATTGGTGTGTAGAATTGGTTATATGCCCTTCCGATAGCTCCGTGGAAAAGAATCATATCTGGTCGATTATTCCCTTGACTTAAAATATGTTCTTTAGATATTCCTGGATACGGGTCAATATAATATACCCGTGCAATACCTAAGTGGTATGCTTTTTTTGCACATAATTCGCAAGGACTTGCCGTTGTAAAAAGATATCCACCTTTGATGGAAGTACCCCCGTTTTTAGCGATTTGTAAAAATGCATTTTCCTCTGCATGTAATGACCTTGTGTGAACTTGATTTTTATCACTTTTCAGAGCATTTTGAGCATCTTTAAAACAATAAGAAAACAACCTGCCTTCAAGTCTATCTTCGAAACCATCAATTTGAGGTGCATAATTTTCTTTTATAAAATCACGAAATTGTTTATTATATAATTCATAATTACTAAATGCTTTTTCTTCAGTACCCTCAATTAATGATTTTAAATTTCGTAGAATACAAGGAATATGACCTTCAGGCGAACTATTCCATCCAACTGATTTTATACTATAATCCGCAGCAGTAACAACTGCCCCTACTTGTCTCGATAAGCATCCCGAATTAAGCTTAGCATTATACGCAATTTGCATACAACGTTCTAAATGAGTTGGCGGAATAATCCCAGGATGCATTATAAGAGTTATATATCGGATAATTTGTTTTTTCAGAATATCATAATTATTTCCTTGTTCTGTAGGATTATAAATATGTACATCAGCCAATTCTAAGCAACCTTTAATATTTAAAGAATAAAATTGTTCTTCTCCTGATAATTTTTTTGTATATTCTTCATCAATTTTGGTTATTTGTTCTACATTTAAGCCTTTTTGAATTAATCTATGTTGTCTCATTTCTTCTTCCGTATTAATGGAAAATAAATAAAAGGCAGAGTATCTATCTTTAAAAAAATTAACTTCAAAAGGATTTCTTAAAGCATCTATTACCACAATTACATTGTCTTTTTTACTATGTCTTAGGATTTTAATTAATTTATTAGTTCTCTCCGCTATTTTATAAATATTTTCTGGCCCGAATTTATTATCAAAAGCCATCCCTGATTTTCTTATGTTGTTACCAAATTCTTGATAAAGGTTTGTAAATACATCTATATCTATCTGATCTAAAATATGCCTTATTTTATCCGAAAACAAAGAAACCTTTTCAGAATAGAATTGGTAAATCTCGTCATTATTTTGATGACCTTTTTTATTAATTAAGCCATTTGCCGTATCCTTATAAAGCAAGTTAAACTCTGTTTCTAAATCCTGCTGCAATTTTTCTAAAATGCTAATTGAATATTTTTTTTCTTTTAAATATTCAATTAGCATTTTAAATTCATTTTCTAGTAAAAAAGAAGTAATAATGTCAGTAACTCGAATTCTATTAAACTGCTTCCAATTTTGTTTTAAATAATTATAAGCAATATTATATTTTCGTTCTTCATTATCTTCACAACAACCGACTATAGGTTTGGGTGAATATAATGTCTCAAATTTTTCTTGACTAAGTATATCTGCTACAGTTGAACAACCAGAACCAGTTCTTCCAGTTAAACCAACGATAATAAAATCACGTCTATTCTGAAAAATCAAATCGATTGCATTACTAATATTCGACATTTTCTCCTCCATTTACACTTATTACCTTAAAATATTAATTTAAATTCGACATTTACAAAAAAATGCCTTCCACAATATAATAAAATATCAAATAACTAAAAAACGGCAAATTATATATACTAATTTCTTTAAAAGTTATAATGTTAAATCCATCAAAAATAGTGACTTTTCTATATTCTTAATAACTTGTTTTTACCGACACGCCACGAATGGCATGGGGAAGCTATCAACGAAGCCAAAGAAAAAATTTTGCAGGCTTTTGCCGAATGGGTAAAAGCAATAAAATATAGTATTAAACAAGCTGCCTCTTCATAATGAAGATAGCAGCTTATTTTTATACAATCTTTTTCTGAAACTTAAACACGCTAATCGCTAGTGTTGCCAGAATAAACGCCACTAAGGACAAGACTTGCGACCACAGGAAATTTAAGCCGATTCCTTTCAAAACAATGCCGCGCATGATTTCAAGATAAAAGGTGAGCGGCAGAAGATCGCCAAGATAATAAAAGAAGGCCGGCATGGCGTCTCTGGGAAACATGAAGCCTGATAAGAGAACACTTGGCATAAAGATAAAGAAAGACAGCTGCATGGCCTGCATTTGCGTTTTAGAAACAGTGGAAATGAGCACACCTAGGGTCAAGGATGCGATGATAAATAGGGAAGTAAGTCCATATAAAAGCCCAATACTTCCCTGCATAGGCAAATCAAACACCAGTATCCCTACAATAAGCGCCAAGGTAGCCTGCACATAACCGACAAAAATATAGGGGATGATTTTCCCCAGCATGAGTTCATAGGACTTCATCGGCGTAACAATAAGCTGTTCGAGCGTGCCGCGTTCCCGCTCACGGACTATGGCCATTGAAGTAATCATCACCATGGTCATGGTCAGCACAATCCCCAAAATGCCTGGCACCATATAAAAGGCTGACACAAAATCAGGATTATACCAGGAACGGATGCGAATGTCATAAGGCGACTCGACTATCTGCATACCACTATTTTGCAGCTTTTGCGTCAAAATTTCCTTAGACTTAATTTGCCCGATTAATTGGGCTGTGCTGATAGCCGATGACGCCGAGAGTGAATCTGAGGCATCCACAATGACCTGCACCGCACCGCTGCGGCCATGCTTTAGATTATCCGAAAAATCAGGCGGGATAATAATTCCCACTTTGCTCTGCCCGCTTTGAATGGAATCATTTACTTCCTGGTAATTTTTCGCGACCTCTTTAATATCAAAATACTCGCTAGCCGTGAAAGCCGATAATAGATCTCGCCCTTCCTGCTGCAGCGACTGGTCAAATACAATTGTCGGCAAATGCTTGACATCGGTATTTATGGCAAAGCCAAAGAGTAACAGCTGCACAATTGGCAGCATAACCATCATGCCAAAAGTCAGCTTATCCCGCTTCATTTGGATAAATTCTTTGATCAAGAGGGCTCTGAGCCTCATACTATCACCTCCTTGCGTTTGGCTTTTACATTATGCACAAAAACATCTTCGAGCGATGGCGTAATAATTTTATAGTCCCAGCAAGCAAAAGCAGCCTGTTCTTTCTTACTGATCAGCACATGTAAACTAGTGCCGTAAGGATATATATCAAGTACAAGCAGTTCATTTTTCTCAAATTCCTGCAGCATAGCCATCGGATTATCTGCCGGAATTTCAAGCAATATACCGGGAATATTCTCTTTTAACTTGACAGGAATATCACTTACAATCAGATTTCCTTCATAAATGAAGCCAATTTCATCACAGTGTTCGGCTTCATCCATAAAATGTGTAGTCACCATCACAGTGGTTCCATCTACAGCGAGCTGATAAATAATATCCCAAAACAACCGCCGGGATTTGGGATCAACGCCGCCTGTCGGTTCATCTAGAAAAAGGATGGGTGGTTTATGAAGGATGGAGCAGCCAAGCGCCAGACGCTGCTTCCAGCCGCCGGATAAATTAGCGGCAAGTTCTCCCTTTCTTTCCGTTAGGCCAGCCATCTCCAGCATTTCCTCCATACGAATTTTTTTCTCCTGTCCCCTAAGCTCATACATACCTGCATAAAACTCTAAGTTTTCCTTTACTGTTAAATCATCGTACAGACTAAACTTCTGTGACATATACCCAATCTTTGTTTTTATCGACTCACACTCTTTTACCAAATCCATTCCTAAAATGCTGCCGCTCCCGTAGCTCGGCGCTAAGATACCGCACAGCATCTTGATAGTAGTAGATTTTCCTGAGCCATTCGGGCCAAGAAAGCCATAAATACTGCCTGGTTTTATCCTTAAGTTCACCTGATTAACCGCAACAAACGAACCGAATTTCCGCGTCAGATTATTGGTCTCTACTGCATACATGCCTAGCCCTCCTCACTTGCCAGTGCTACAAAGGCATCTTCTAGGGTCGGTGCTATTTCATTAAGTGATAAAACGGCAATTTTCGCCTCACTTAGCCGCGCCCGCACTTCACGCATGGCCGCCTGAGGATTTTTTACAATCAAGTGGTACTTATCGCCAAATGCATTAATATCAATAAGATTGCAGTTATTTAAATACTGTTTGGTAGCTTTGCTATTTGCCTGCAGCTCGAGTACTTTATAAGGGAAACTATTACGCAGGCCCTGAGGTGACATACAAGATACAATTTTTCCATGATGCATAAAGGCAATTTTGCTGCACAGCTCAGCCTCATCCATATAGGGAGTAGAGACAAAAATTGTCATTCCTTCTTGATTAAGACTGTATAACATTTGCCAAAACTCCCGCCGCGATACCGGATCTACGCCTGTTGTCGGCTCATCTAAAAACAGCAATTGAGGCCGATGCATCAGCCCTGACGCAAGGGCCAGTTTCTGCTTCATACCACCTGATAAATGATCCGCCAGACGATTTTTAAACTGCAATAAATTGGTAAACGACAAAATATCCTGCGCCAGCTTTTCTACTTGCTTAGGCGCTGATCCATAAAGCGCCCCCATCAATTCAATATTTTCAATTACCGTAAGATCGGTATACAAGCTAAACTTTTGCGGCACATAACCAATATGCTGCTTGATATTTTCGAGCGACTGGCTGCCAAGTACGGTTATATTGCCGGCATCAGGCGCCAAAATACCTGTAAGCATGCGAATAACAGTCGTCTTCCCCGCCCCATCAGGGCCTACCAACCCAAAAATCTCACCAGGCTTAACCTCTAATGAAACATCACTTACAGCACAAGTAGCGCCAAAGTATCTTGTTACCCCGCTGAGCTGAATCATTTAATCACCACATCTGCCGGCATGCCTGGTTTTAAGGCTCCATCCTCGTTATCTATCTGTACCTTAACGGCAAAAACCAAATTGGCGCGTTCCTGTTTGGTGATGCTTTGGCGCGGCGTAAATTCGGCATTTTGACTAATTTCCTTGATGGTTCCGACAAACACTTTGCCGGGAAACGAATCAACCATTACGCTAGTTTGCTGCCCCACACTAATTTTCCCAAGTTCAGTGGAAGCTACATATATTTTGACCCAGCAATCATTCATATTACCAATTGTCGCAATCGGCGAACCAGGATTCACATATTCTCCTTCTTCAAAATTTTTGGTTAAGACTAAACCATTTAAAGGACTAACAATAACGGTATCTGCCACCTGCGTGCGGCTAGCCTCCACAATGGCTTTACTGCGCTGAGCCTCAAGCCGCTGGGCTTCAATAATATCTGGACGATTTCCTTCAACCAGGAGCGCTAGCTGCGCATTCGCAGCGCTGAGCGAGCTATCTGCTACCCCATAGGCAGACTCTGCAGCCGCCATTTGCTGCGCCGAAATAGCGCCTTGTTCATATAATGCCTGATACCTGGTTAAATCAGATTGGGCTTTTTGAAAAACAGCTTTAGCTGAAGCTACCGCCGCGCTGGCCTGATTAATCTCCTGACTGCGTGAACCTTTTTCCAAATCTCTAAGCTGCACCTCGGCCTTAGTCAGCGCGACTTCATCACGGAGAAGCTGCGCCTTTAAATCTGGTCTGGCGACAGACAGCATGACCTGGCCTATCTTAACGCTGTCACCTTCTTTGATGGCTAGATTGGTAATATAACCACCGACCTTAGCACTAATATCTGCCCGCGTAACTTCTATCGTACCTGTAGCGGTTATCCCTGTTTGCTGACGATTATAGAGTTTATAACCGGCTGCTGCCACGGCAACCGTTAAAACAACCACAAAAATCACAAGCTTTGCTTTATTCATAATTAATCCTCCTCACACCGTTTAAATAAATATTGACGGCCTGGCGAACATATTTTTCGTCATGCTGGGCATCCGCAGCTAAAATGTGATCAGTTATTGGTCGTATCAGAAAATAAAAGTTCATAATACCTGCCAAAGAAATGGCAGCATAGCTAGGATCTAAGTCAGCATTAAAATACCCTTCCGCTGCACCATCGGCAAAAGCCTGCCGCACAAACGTATACAGCCGTACAATATACTTTTCTACAATGACTGCAAACGCAAGCGTAGGATTTGCCAGTTCATTGTGCACAAATTTCATTAAATAAGGACTTTTCTTATGAACAGACACTACCGCTTTGGCATAATATTGAATCCGTTCGGGCGGAGTCAGGGTTAGTTCAGCAAAAGCATCTAAAAACTTGGCTGCCGGTGAAAATAATTCTTCTAATACGCCTATATATAAGCCTTCCTTACCACCAAAATAATACGAAATAAGTGCACTGTTAACATTGGCAGCTTCCGCTAATTCACGAATAGAGACACCTACTAGCCCCTTTTCAGCAAATAGCAAAGTGGCGGCTGCCAGTAATTTAGCACGCGAATCTTTTTCCAAGAGAATGCCCCTTTCTTTTAATTAATCGATTGATTAAATAATATCACTAAATTATGGAATTGTCTATAGGTTCTTACTGCTACTTTTGAGAGCCCATTAATTGCACAATAGATAGGAATCCCCTATAATAGAGGATACAAACTATGTGCATAAAAATGTTATACTTTTCAAGAAAAGAGGTGACCTCCTATGCAAAATACAGAGGTAAAAGCAGAAGTACTCTGTCGACTAAAAACAGTCAAAGGACATATTGCCGGTATTGAACGGATGGTAGAAGAAGAGCAGACCTGTAATAACGTAATGATTCAGCTTGCCGCCGTCCGGGCTTCCGTCGAAAAAATCGGTATCTATATCCTAGAAAATAGTGCTGTCGAATGCTTGTGCAGCGACACCATACATAGCCCGGAAGATAAAGAAAAAGTAGAAAAAATTGTAAAACAAATGTTAGCTTTTTTAAAATAATGGAGGAACAAAATGCATCAATATCTATTTTTCATTGGCGATTTTCCCATTCGCGCCTATGGCTTGATCCTTAGTCTTAGTATCATTCTCGCTACCTGTACAGCCTATTTTTTAGCCAAACAGGATGGACGCTGGCATGAACATGTGCCTGACATGGGACTTTACTGTGGTCTTGCAGGCATTGTCGGCGCACGGCTTTGGGATGTATTTTTCTTTGATTGGGGCTATTATCATAGCCATCTCTTAGAAATCCCCTTTGTGTGGCAAGGCGGGATGGCCATCCAGGGCGGGGTCATTTTCGGAGCTATAACAGGTTACATTTATACCAAACGGCACAAAATTGATACCTGGGCTTTTGCTGATATTGCAGCCGCCCCCGCGGTAATTCTTGGTCAAGCCATGGGGCGTATCGCAAACTTTCTCAACGGCGATGCTTTCGGGCACCCCACCGGCGGTGACTTTGGCATTCTCTATCCTGCCACGACACTGGCCCATCAAGTCTATGGCAATCAACCGCTCTGGCCAGCTGAAGTTTGGGAAGGACAAATTGATATTATCATCTTTGTCCTGCTCCTCTTATTTCGCACCACCAACCATGCCAAAGGCCAGGTGTTTACGCTCTATGCCATACTGTATTCTACCGCCCGCTTTTTCCTGGAATTTTTGCGCGGCGATTATGGTACTTTGCTCTTTGGACTTAAGTCCGCACAGCTTACCAGCCTGACCGTTATTTTACTTGGTATTGCCATATTTATCACCCTCGCGATCAAAGGCGATCGAATCAACCAAGTTAAACCAAAACCAGCCAAGACCCGCTAAAAAGCAGGGTGTCTCAAGCATAAAACTTGAGGCACCCCGTTTTTTATATGCCGGCAATTTGCATGCAATTGCGTCCGGCTTGCTTTGCCATATATAATGCTTTATCTGCCGCAATAATCAATTCATTTCCCTGTGCTTCTTTTTTAGGAATCATGCATGCCACGCCCAAAGAGACTGTAACAACTGGACTAATGGCAGATTGGTCGTGCAAAATCCCCAAATTTTCAACCTGGGTTCGTATTTTTTCGCCGTGACTTGCAGCCTGCTTCCAATCAGTGTTAGGTAGAATAATTGCGAACTCCTCCCCACCATACCTTGCAGCAAGCCGAGCAACGTCTTTTTCTACATTCTTTAAAACATCCGCAATTAACTGCAAACACTTATCTCCAGCCAAATGACCATACGTATCATTATAACTTTTAAAAAAATCAACATCTAACATGATCATCGCGATTG
Source organism: Pelosinus sp. (assembly GCA_021372375.1). Taxonomy (GTDB): domain Bacteria; phylum Bacillota; class Negativicutes; order Propionisporales; family Propionisporaceae; genus JAJFUN01. Next base: position 11,133 of record JAJFUN010000099.1, read on the forward strand.
GCCGCTTTTCCGTTTGCGCCTGCTGCCATTCACGTTCAAAAAATTCATCAAAATAACGGCGGTTGGCAATTCCAGTTAACCCATCCAATAAAGAAGTCTGCTTTAGGGCTTCATTTAACCGTACTAATTCCCGGGTTCTTTCAGTTACTTGACTTTCAAGTTCATCATGCGCCCGCCTGAGTAGTTCTTCACCCTGTTTTCGTTCGCTAATATCTTCAACCACTCCGTCCAGCCAGCAAATGCTGCCTTGCTCCGTATACTGGGCCGTAACAGTAAATGAACACCATGCAACAGATTCATCCATTCTATAAATCAGAATTTCTTTGTTTTTCACATATCCATTCTGCTTTATTTCGCCAATTAGCTTTTTAAAATCTGCCCTATTTTGAAATAAGAGGCACAGCGGAACCTTTAAAAATTCATCGACTGAATTATATTGAAAAATTCGCGCCATTGCCGGATTTGCCTGAATAAAACAATCTGTCAAGCTCTCAGTAGCGCGATATATACCAACACTTAGATTATCCACCAGGGAGTGATATTTTCCCTCACTCTCCCGTATTGCTTCATCCCTTTTTACTAATTGTGTCACCATATTATTAAAGTTGGCCGCCAATTGTCCAATTTCATCTTGTGCCCGAACCTTGATTTCGCCTTGAAGTTCTCCTCTTGCTAATGCATTAGCGGCTTGTGATATGTCGATAATTGGCCTAGATAAAGCCCCGGCAATTATAAGTCCAATACACATTGCAATAATGGCTGCGCCAACAGTAATCAGCAAACCACTCTTTTTTACTTCTGTCACCGGACGCATGGCCTCATCGAGCGGCTGCTGAGCAATCACGCCCCACTCAGTACTTGGTACACAGCTAAACCCTGCAAGCCGCCGCTGCCCATTATATTCATATTCCGTCCAGCCAGTCTGACCGCTTGTTGCTGCTTTTACCGGCACAAGCTGGGACACATCCATCCCATTTACAACAAGCCCGCTATCCGGATGTATTATAATCTTCCCCTCGCTATTTACCACATAAGCATAACCTGTATCACCTATCTTGGTTTCACCTAAATGCCGAATAAGTTTATCCAGTTCAAGATTAATAATCAACAGTCCTAATAATTCCTGCTTTGCCCCTTTAATCGGCGTAGCAATAACAATTCCAAGCTTATTGGTGCTTTTAGCGATAAGTACATCAGAAATAACTGTCTTACCGGTTTCAATTACCTGCTGATAATATTTACGATCCGTATAATTTATACCAGCATCAGCTGGCTTTCCATCCCATCGTGCGATTTGCCGCCCTCCAGCATCGGAAATAACAGCTAATTGCACATCTGGATACTCCTGAGCAATTTTCTTTAATACAATAGCTTGCCGTGCAGGATCCATAGATTGAATATCCTGACTCTCACCAATAATTTTAAAAGCTCTTATTTTTTCAATAACCATCCAGTTAATATCACTGGCAATTTCCTTTGCTAAATTGCTGTTTCGTTCTACCACCAAATTTCTCATAACCTCTTGATAAGAGTGCCACGTTAAAAAATTGGTAATCAGAATAGGCAGCAGCGTCACAAGCACAAAGACCATACTCAATTTTTGACGCAAATGCCAGTGCCCCAAAAATGCGCTTACCCAATTAAACGTACGCATTCCTCCCCGCAGCTGATAATCCGAAAGAAATTTCTAAAAAAGACAGTTCTTCCTTATTTCGGCATTGTATACTTTTTTCCTGCCGAAAACAGCTATAAATAAAACGCTATGCGTTTTTTAAACCAATAAGAAAGTAAGTAACGTTTCGACTAATTACAGAAAAGCAAACTATAGATTAACCCTGAAATGTTATACTTTCTTATACTGCTAGTTTCGCTTTAGCGCATTATACAATTTGGCAGATTCAGCCGCAATAAAATCGCTAGCATACGTGTGATCGCCTGTCATTGTGTAAAAGCTGATCAATATTGGATCATGACCATCCTGAATAACCCCCACATCACAAAGTACATCATCGAGTTCCCCCACCTTATGCAGCACAGCTGTCTGCATATAGCGGGGAATTTCATCATGAAAAATAGTATTGGCCAATTCATCCTTTAACTTTTGACTTTTAGCCTTGTCCAAGTATTTATTGGTATAAATCTTCTCAAAAACCTTCGCCATTTCATAAGGCGTTGTAATGCTATGGTATTGATATTTCTTAAAGGCCTCCTCATTATGTATTTTAGTAGTACTGAGGCGCAAGTCTTTGATTACTTTATTTAAAACTTCCTTGTTATTATCGTCCATCTCCTCCAAAAGCTCGTAGAAAGAGGCATTATCGCTCACCGTTATCATAGCATTAATATCCTGATCATATTGTTTGATTTTATCGGCGTTGGCGTTAGGATACAGATATTTGTAAGTAGCTAAGGCCACAATTAATTTACTGGTCGAAGCCGTAGGGAAAACATCATCCTGCTTAAATTCAATGGTCTTCCCGGTATTCAAATTTTTAGCAAAAACACCAACACTCCCCTGAAAACCTTTTAAATCAGTCACTATTTCTGTTTTGAGCGGCGCCGCGGCTAAAGCTGTGGCTGTCAAAAAGGTAAATCCGATAAAAGCCGCTATGACTTTTCTAAACATGTATGCACCTCGCTTCGCGATTAATTATTGGGTTTAATGCTATAATATCATAATCATTAGCGCAAATGCCAGTTAAATACTAATTTTCACCATTTGTAATAATAACCATACCAGTATAACGGCAAAGGCTCCGGCTGCCCTAAAGCAGCCGGAGCCTTGTCTTTTCTAATACCTATTTTATCTGTTGCGGTTACCAGAAAATCTATTCCACACATAGCGAATGCCCATGAAAACAGCGGCAAGCATAATAAAATCAAACAGCATACCAAAAATTGAAGAGCCCATTCCCATACCGCCATTGCCAAAACCAAACATGCTGCCAAGCAACCCGCCAGCAAGCATGCCTCCTCCAAACGCGCCTAATTTCCCCATAAATCCGCTATTAGACTGTTGCGGCGCCGACGGCGGTGTCGCAGATTTAGCAGCAGGCGCTTTTTCTGAATAACTGCTACCTGGTGCTGATGGCTTATACCCTGATGCATTAGTACCTGGTGCAGCCGGTGTTTGAACCGAAGATTTCGGGGCCGGCGGCGGCGACGACGGCTTGGCCTTTGAACCACTCACAGCAGCAAAGCCAAATGAAGTAAAAGCAAATACAAAGGCTAATGTTAATAATAAAATTTTCTTTTTCATATCCTATTCCTCCTTATAACTCTTTACATCTTCAGGAAAAGCATAGATTTCTGCCAAGTCAGGCAGTTCCCCTGAGAGATATCGATCAATATCATGCACATCGATATAAAAGGTGCAAGCTACTTCAAGATAACCCTGCTCTTTGGCCTGGCTCACATTACGAATGGCCATCAAGCGTTCCCTAAGCTTCAAAGTTTCCTCTTCAGAAGCTTTTACCCCTAACTTAATGAGGGGCACGCCATAATCACGCAATACATCTTGTAAACTAAGTCTTTCAGACATAATAATCCCTCCAATATATATACATTGTTAACTATTTACACAAAATATTATTCGTAATTTTATCATCTCCTTGAACACTATTCCATGTTAAACAAAAAACCCTGTCTATATGAAAAACATATAGACAAGGTCTTACCAACAATGAATGCCAACAAAGCCGGGTGCCAAACACCGTATTGACGACTATGCTGTAAAGGTTACTCCCCTTGTACAATCTTTTATTACGTATTGATTGTAATATATGGATTAAGTTTTGTCAATATATTATCGCTAAAAGGTTCACCAGCTCTTTACTAGAACGTATGTTCTGTTGTATAATAATTCTACAGCAAGGGAGCTGATTTATATGGATGTTTTTGCTAAGCTAAAAATTTTAACGGATGCCGCAAAATATGATGTAGCCTGCACCTCCAGCGGTGTAAACAAAAAGGCAGCAAGCGGCGGCATCGGCAGCGCCGCGGCCAGCGGAATCTGTCATAGCTTTTCGGCCGACGGACGCTGCATTTCGCTGTTAAAAGTGCTGATGAGCAATGTTTGCGCGTATGATTGCAAATACTGCGTCAATCGGCGTTCAAATGATGCGCCCAGAGCTGCCTTTACACCGCGGGAACTGGCCGAGCTCACCATGAATTTTTATCGGCGCAATTACATTGAAGGTCTCTTTCTCAGCTCAGGTGTACTGAAAAATCCAGACTATACGACAGAGCAGATTATTGAAACACTGCGCATTTTACGAGAAGAATACCGCTTTGCCGGCTACATCCATGCCAAGGCTATTCCCGGCACCGACAGCACTTTACTCACACGCTTGGGTATGCTGGCAGACCGCATGAGTGTAAATATTGAACTGCCTTCAAAACGCAGTCTACAACTATTAGCTCCAGATAAATCCAAGCATGCCATTTTAGCGCCGATGGGCTATATTCAAAACCGCATTCAGGAAAATTCCAAAGATCTAGTAATGTATCGGCATGCCCCAAAATTTGTACCTGCCGGACAGAGTACCCAGATGATTATTGGCGCTACGCCGGATACCGACTTACAAATTTTAAATGTAACCGAAAGCCTGTATAAAAGATATAACCTAAAGCGGGTCTTTTTTTCTGCTTATACTCCCGTACAAGCAGACAGCTGCCTGCCCGCTCTTAATACAAGCCCCCCCTTGTGGCGTGAGCATCGTCTTTATCAAGCTGACTGGCTGCTAAGATTCTACGGTTTTGCCGCAAATGAACTGCTTGACGAAAAAGAGCAAAGCTTCAATCCCTATTTAGATCCTAAATGCAGCTGGGCGCTACGCCACCTGGAGCTTTTTCCTATGGATATCAATCGCGCTCCCTATCATGACTTGCTACGTGTGCCGGGTATCGGTATAACCAGCGCACAGCGAATTGTTGCTGCCCGCCGTACAGCGTCTCTCACCTTTGACAGTCTAAAAAAACTAGGGGTTGTGCTAAAGCGCGCCCAATATTTTATTACCTGCCAGGGAAAAACATGGGGCGGCCTAAAAAAGGCTGAACATA
>JAJFUN010000100.1 GCA_021372375.1 Pelosinus sp.
GGCGCCGAAAGCACTGGTAAAGATTTATTTACCAAGCTCGGGGTTCGCGAATATGAAAATACGTTTGAGCGCCGCCAGGATCCTCAAGGCAGGACTTACTACTGGATGGGGGGCAAGGCTATTGACTCAGATAATGCTGCAGATACTGATATAGCCGCAGTAAAGGCCGGACATATTTCTGTTACGCCCATTCACTTTGACCTCACTAACTATGCCATTATGGATTTACTGGATAAATGGAAGCTTTAAATTTCTTCAGCGTGTTATTTTCAATAAAAGAAAGTATAACATTTCGGGTTTACCACCTAGAGTTTGTTTTTAGCTTACCGAAATGTTACTTACTTTCTTATTGTTTTAAAAACGCATAGCGTTTTATTTATGTCATAAAATCTAAAGAGCCGCGTAAATAATAGTAAGCTCATACCACTATTATGAAAGCGGGGGATTTCGTTGGCTAAGCCAGGCAAGCGAACGCGCCTGAGTACTCCGGCTCAAAGTGTCGGTGGAGCAGGCAGTTTGATTAGTAAAGGTATTTTAGTAAGCTTATCCTTATCCGTTTTTTTTATAATTTGTTTATCATTAGTTACATTACTAACAGAAGAGAGCTTCGTGGAAGAATATATTCAATACATTATGGTGGCGATTAGTATTATCAGCATATTTGTCGGCAGTACCTATGCCGCTGCGAGAAGTCAGTCGCTTGGCTTATTTATCGGCATAAGTATTGGCATACTCTATGTGCTTATTTCCATTGGTTTAGGCATGAAATTTAGCTACAGCACCATTACGTTCTTAGTTTTTCTCAATAAAATTATCACTGGTATAGCTGTCGGCGCGGTGGGCGGAGTTCTTGGCGTAAATCTGTAATGATTTATTTTTTGCCGCTAAAATAGCACTTATTATGATTTCTACGTTTTTTTACAACGGAATTTGTAGTAAAATAAATATATACTAAAATAAGGGTGATTAGATGATTACAATTGGCATTATTGGCGGTACCGGTGTATATGACCCGAGTATGCTGCAAAATGTGTATGACAAAGAGCTTATTACCCCCTATGGTAGTGTCAATTATAAAGTAGGGGACTTTGCCGCTAAAAGTGTGGTTTTCATACCAAGACATGGCAGTCATCATTCCACGCCACCACATTTAATAAACTATCGTGCCAACATTTGGGCGCTGAAAAAACTTGGCGTACAAACCATTCTTGCTACAACCGCAGTAGGTTCATTAAATCTAGCCATGAAACCAGGTCATTTTGTTTTGCCTGATCAGTTTCTCGACTTTACCAAAAACCGAATTACTACTTTCTATGATGGCGGGGAGCGGGGCGTAGTACATGTTGACGTAACTGAGCCGTACTGTCCTACTTTAAGAAAAATAATAACTGAGGCAGGTGAGGCATTACGTCTTTCCCTGCATAATGGCGGCACCTACGTCTGTACAGAAGGCCCGCGCTTTGAGACACCAGCTGAAATTCGTATGTTTGAAAAGTTCGGCGGTGACTTAGTCGGCATGACCAGTATTCCAGAAGCTATTCTGGCCCGTGAAGCGGAAATGTGCTATGTGACAATCTCCATGGTGACAAATTATGCGGCTGGCATTACTAAGCTGCCTTTAACTCATGCGGAAGTATTAGATACTATGCAGTTAAATACCGAGAATATTAAAGCGTTGGTTATGTCAGTAATTAAGCTAGTTGATACCAACGCCGATTGTTCCTGCAGACATGCCTTACAAGAATTTGGCGGATTCAAACTATAGAGGAGTGACCTTGTTGAAGCAAAATTCATTTACTACGATGAAATGGCAGCATAATTGTTTATGTTTATTGAATCAAACATTGCTGCCAGCCACCATAGAATATATTAAGTGCAGCGATTACCTGAGGGTAATCATGGCCATAAAGCGTCTTGAGGTGCGCGGCGCTCCGGCCATTGGCGCTGCTGCTGCCTTCGCCGTAGTGCTTGGTGCACAGGAATTAGTACGCAGCCATCAATTCTCCTGGCAAAAGTTTCTTGCTGTTACGGAAGAAATCAAGGCGGCCAGGCCTACTGCTGTAAATTTGGCCTGGGCTGTAAACCGGATGGTGGCTCAAGCAGAAAACTACCGAGCTGAAACAACTGCTTTACTAAAACAGTTAGAACAAGAAGCTATGTCTATTTCTAGCGAGGATATTGCTGTAAATAGAAAGATCTCTGAATATGGTGCGACATTATTTACTAAGCCCCTTTCCATATTGACGCACTGTAACGCTGGGGCGCTCGCAACCGTTGCTTTTGGTACAGCACTTGGCGTAATACGGCAAGGCTTTCAGGAAGGGAGAATTACGCGCGTATTTGCCGATGAAACAAGACCGTTATTACAAGGGGCTAGACTTACAGCCTGGGAGTTAATGCAGGATAATATACCAGTCACCTTGATTACGGATAATATGGCAGGCTGGGTTATGAAAAATAAAATGGTACAAGCTGTCATTGTCGGTGCTGACCGTATTGCTTTAAATGGCGATGTAGCCAATAAAATAGGCACGTATAGTGTAGCCGTATTAGCCAAAGAACATGGTATTCCGTTTTATGTTGCGGCACCGCTTTCGACCTTTGACTTTACTATTGAAACAGGCAGCCAGATTCCGATTGAGGAGCGGCTGGAAACCGAAGTAACGACCTTTGGAAATTCTGAGGTAGCCCCTAAGGGGGTTACCGTGTTTAATCCGGCTTTTGACGTTACCCCAAATCAGCTGGTATCTGCGATCATTACTGAAAAAGGTATTATCCGCGCTCCCTATAGTAGAGAAATCCAACAACTTAAAAATGAAGGGTGATAAATAATGGAATCGATGATTAGAGATAGTAAATTAGCACCCCAGGGGCATGATAAAATTAACTGGGTAAAAAACTTTATGCCTGTATTAAATGTTTTAAATGAAGAATTTAGTAAGACAAAACCTTTAGTCGGGAAAAATTTAGTTGTAACCATGCATCTTGAGGCCAAAACGGCGTACTTGGCCTTGGTACTAAAAAATGCTGGGGCCAATGTGGCGGTTACAGGCAGCAATCCTTTATCAACCCAGGATGATGTGGCAGCAGCCCTAGCTGAAGAAGGTGTAAAGGTATTTGCCTGGTACAATTGCAATGATGAAGAATATGAAACGTTCTTACATAAAGCATTAGACACCAAACCCGATATTATTGTTGATGATGGCGGTGATTTGGTATCACTGCTGCACGGCTCCAGGCAGGAGCTTGCGGCTAATATTCTGGGCGGCTCAGAAGAAACAACAACAGGCGTAATTCGTCTGCGCGCCTTAGAAAAAGACGGCAAGCTTAAATTCCCAATGATGGCTGTAAATGATGCATTTTGTAAATTTCTGTTTGACAATCGCTACGGGACAGGCCAGTCTACCTGGGATGGCATCATGCGGACCACCAATCTTACTGTAACTGGGAAAACAGTGGTTGTGGCCGGCTACGGCTGGTGCGGCAAAGGGGTTTCCATGCGGGCTAAAGGCCTTGGCGCCAATGTTATCGTAACTGAAGTCAATCCAATTAAGGCAATTGAGGCCGTGTTCGACGGTTTTAGAGTTATGCCAATGGCTGAAGCGGCAAAGGTAGGTGACATTTTTGTAACCTTAACCGGCTGCGCCAATGTCATTCGCGGTGAACATATCAGTGTAATGAAAACAGGGGCACTGATGGCCAATGCCGGTCATTTTGATGTAGAGATTAATAAAAATGACCTAAACGCTTTAGCGGTTTCTCATAGCACAGTACGCAAAAATATTCAAGAATTTGTCTTGCAAAATGGACATAAAGTATATCTATTGGCGGAAGGACGGCTAGTAAATCTGGCTGCCGGCGATGGACACCCTACGGAAATTATGGACTTGTCTTTTGCCATGCAGGCCTTGGCCGTACTTCATATCTTAAAAAATCATCAGGACATGGAAAACAAGGTTTATGTGGCAGGGGCAGAAGTCAACGACCGGGTGGCACAGCTTAAACTCAAGGCAATGGGGCTAGCTATTGATGAATTGTCCGAAGAACAAAGGAAGTATCTCGGTAATGCCTAATGAAACAGAGCTAAGAAAGCAGCTGTTAAAAACGGGATATTCCTTGTTAGATAAGGGTCTGGTTGCCGGTACGTGGGGCAATATCAGCGTACGTATCCCTGATACCACCCATATTTTAATTACGCCTTCCGGTCGAAATTACCTGGAGCTTAGTAGTGATGACCTGGCGAGAGTTGATGCAAATGGCAAGTTAATTTCAGGTAACTATAAACCATCTTCTGAATTGCCGCTCCATCTTGCGGTGTATCAGACTAGGCCGGATATTAATGCAATTGTACATACACATAGCATTTTTGCCAGCGCCATGGCAGTTGCTAGAAAGAGTATTCCACCAATTATTGAAGATTTGGTGCAACTAACAGGCGGCAGTATTGATGTTTCGAACTATGCGCTGCCTGGTACCGCAGAGCTTGCAAAGAATACAGTAAGCGCGCTTGGTCAAAAAAATGCTGTATTAATGGCAAACCATGGTGTAGTAGGCTGCGGACAATCGCTGGCCGAAGCCATGACTGCCTGTGAACTAGTAGAAAAGGCTGCCCAAATATACATTTATGCCAATCAGCTGGGCGGAGCGCACGTCTTAAGTGATAAAGATGTAGCCGTAATGCACGAATTTTATGTAAATTATTACCGTGAACAGTCAAAATAATAGGGAGGCAGTATAAATGGCTAAAATTTTGCTAAAAAATGCCAATCTAATTTCCACAGAGGGGGCAAATTATACCTCAGATATCGCAATCACTGATTCACTCATATCTGCAGTTGGAGAAATACCACTAGGCTGGCAGGCAGATAAAATTATAAATTGCACCAATATGCTGGTAACCCCTGGTTTGGTTAATGCGCATACGCATGCCGCGATGACTTTACTTAGAAGTTATGCTGATGATATGCTGCTTATGGATTGGCTGCGACATAAAATATGGCCAGCCGAAGCCAATCTTACCGGCGAAGACGTAACCTGCGGCACCTTGCTGGCGATTGCGGAAATGCTTAAATCAGGTACTACGACCTTTGCTGATATGTACTTTTTCATGCCGGAGGTAGCCGATGCGGTAGCACAAAGCGGTATCAGAGCCGTGCTTGCAAGAGGCATGACTGGTATAACACCAACTGCTGAGCAGGCCTTAACAGAAAGTGAGGCTTTTTTTAAGGATTACCACAACACCGCGGAAGGACGAATCACGGTCATGATTGCGCCCCATGCACCATATACCTGCCCGCCGCCTTATCTTAAGAGGGTAGTTAATTTGGCAGCCAAATTAGGTGCCGAAATTCATATTCATTTATCCGAAACCCAAGGCGAAGTATTAGAATGCCAAAAACAGTATGGAAAATCTCCGATTGCCCTGATGGATGAACTTGGTGTATTCGATTTAGGTACACTGGCCGCGCATTGTGTCCATGTTTCCCCCGAAGATATTGCTATTATGAAAGCCAAAAAGGTCAGAGTGGCTCATAATCCAGGCAGTAATATGAAACTTGCCAGCGGTATTGCGCCGGTTCCGGAAATGCTTGCTGCCGGTATATGTGTAAGCCTTGGCACAGATGGGGCATCCAGTAATAATAACCTTGATATGCTGGAAGAACTGCGCCTTGCGGCCACACTTCATAAGGCTAGTACGCTGGATCCGCTTGTTATCCCAGCCAAAACTGCCTATGATATGGCCACCACATATGGGGCCAAGGCCTTGGCC
>JAJFUN010000107.1 GCA_021372375.1 Pelosinus sp.
CTTTCAAAATTTGGTGACAAATCCAAATAATACCTTCTCTTTGTTATAGAAAGGATTATAGGTTCTTAAACCATTAGAAAGCGAACCATAACCAGGCAGAACTGCCTTTAGTCTCTTTGTCATCATTTATGATGTGCCATACGGCCGGGTGATTGATATATCTTTATCATACCATCGTACTTTTATTAGTTTATAGAATTGACAAGCACGCCGCCAGCTATACCGCCTCTTTCATTACTGCCAATCCATTGAATGTGTTTCTGGTTTTTGCTTAGAAAATATTCCACTCTTACCCGGTCGCTGTCCCTTAGACAAATGCTGGCCAAATCTTCGTGAACCAGAAGACACGGCGTATTTACTACTGGCAGTTGTTTCGAAGCTTTCGTCTGTTTGTCTGTGCTTACCTCTTTGCATACGCTGATTTCTTTCGGCTGATGCTGGATTATACCAGCCACGCTGCTGCATAGCAGTAAAAATAGTGCGTGCATTATCATGAGCATCGGCCTGCAATCGCTCGAAAGTCTCAAATACCTGAGGCGAATTGGCTTCCAATGCACCTTGATCATATATCCTTGATAAATGTTTTTCAGTGATCATCAAATCCAGCAGCATATCACGATCAGAGAGTCGATTCCTGCTTGCTGTTGAAAACTGTTCTGGGTAATCCATTATCTAGCCCCCTACTGTTGATATTGCAATTCAAAATTACCAATTTCCTGTTTAATTAGATTGGCATGATGACGTTTATTTTTAGTGATACTAAACATCATGTTTTTTAAATCCTGATCCGCACATTGATCTGCATAAACGCTGTATTTGGTAATACAAAGGTTTTCCAGCTCAAGCGCATCCTGCAAATAAGCCCATTCTTTTTGTGTAAGATTATTCTGCCGCAACTCAAAGCACCTCCATTGTTTAACAATTGTAGTTTGAACTAAGGAGGGCGTAAATATACCTAGAACAGGTATTAAGTAGCATAAAAACAAATGCCAATGGAACGGTTTTGTCGACACAATAGTGTCACCTCCGTCCCATTGGCATAAGGTCCTATTACGATACTAAAAACCGTTTAACCGATTCTTGCAGCTCATTAGCCAAATTAGATAAACTATGACTGGCTGCGGCGATTTCGCCCATAGAGGCCGATTGCTCCTCGGTTGCCGCAGAAACAGTCTCGGCTTCAGCCGCATTTTCCTTGGTAACCTTATCCACATCAGCAATGGAGGATACTAGTGTTTTACTGCTTGCCGCCATCTGATTAATTGATGCAGCTATGTCATTAATTTGTCCTGACAGCCGTAAAATAGATTGTACAATACCCTGAAAAGTATCACCCGTCGAATTTACAACCGTAATACCAACTTTAATTCCTTCTGCACCGCTTTTTGTAGCAGTGATGGCTTGATCCATATTGGCCTGATTTCTCGCAATCAGTGTCCCAATTTGCTGAGCAGCCTGATCAGACTGTTCGGCCAATTTTCTTACTTCTTCGGCAACTACCGCAAACCCTCGCCCGTGTTCACCTGCTCTGGCAGCTTCAATAGCAGCATTGAGCGCCAAAAGATTGGTTTGTCCGGCAATTTGCGAAATCAAGGATACAATTTCACTGATTTCCTGTGATCCTTTAGCAAGTTCACTAACCGCATTTTCAACAGCGGCAGAGCCCTTGCCAATTTCCTGCATCTGTTTTACAGCCTGCTCAACCGAACTACGTCCTGCTTCAGCCTGCTGAGAGGTTTTTTGGGCTATATCAGCCACTTCACCAGCCGCTTCGGAAATCTCTACGGTAGCACTTGATATTTGACTGGCAATTCCCTCGATTTTATTGGCGGAAGCCGATGTAGCTGAGGTACCGCCAGCAATTTCTGTAATAGAAATGGCAACCTGATGCGAAGCAGCAGAAGACTGATCGGCACTGGCTGATAATTCTTCGCTGGCAGCAGCTAAATGCTCAGCTTGTTTTTGTACTTGGCTAACCAAAGTACGCAAATTGTCTCTCATATCGCAAAATCCCTGTGCCAGTTGTCCAAGTTCATCTGCAGAATTTACGTTATTAGCTCGATGCCTTAAGTCGCCATTGGTTAATAATGCGCATTCATCACGAATAAGCCGGATGGGGCTGGCAAAGCTTTTGCTAAAAAGTACAATAATGAGTACGGCGATAATAATAAACAGCAGCGAAATGAAAATAAGCGTATGCGCCAAATTATTCGTTTCGGCCATAACTTCATTTGCCGGGGCTGAAACCACCGCAACCCAAGTTTGCCCGCCGACCAGCGGCAAAGGAGAAAACCTGCCGATATGCATCACGCCATCAAAATTAACATATTGGCCGCTGATTGGGTTACCGCTAATTGCTGCCTCAAATAAATGGGTCAAATTTTCATCAACTTCTGGCAGCTTGGTTTTCAGCTCTGGCTCAATTTTCTTTTTGGTAACATTTACTTTACCATTTAACTCCGGCTGCTCAGCATGAGCAATAATTACACCAGATTTGTCCAAAATAGTAATAAAGCCTGTATCTTTAAACTTACTGTCTTTGATTAAATCAGTAACGCGTTCTAGCGAAACATTGCCGGTAATAATCCCGGTCAATATACCATTATCGAACACCGGTACAGCGATAATAACCCCCAGCTTGCCTGTTCCTCTTGTCAGACCAGGCTCTGATATGTATACCTTCTTGGTTGCCACCACATTTTTTACATACGCTTTGTCAGAAACATCGGTTGTAGAACCGTCAAACCGTACGCCGGTTCCATTTGGCTTCAGACAATTAATATTATCAAAAGCACCGGTACGTTTTTTTGCTTCAGCGATAATTTTTATAATATGAGGCATATCCGTGTTGCTCTGAATAACCTCATTTGCCGCTATATCCTCAAGCTCGATAACCCGTTCATCAATTAAGGCGCGAATTTGATGAGAATAATCGGAGCTCATCGAGGTAACTGTATCATTTACACTCTGCGTTAAAGCCTTAGTAGAAAAATAATAACTAATACCGGATAAAACGGCAAAAGAAATAATAAAAACAGGCAGAATCAGGATAATCAGTCTGAGCCGCACACTGTTTATTTTCATAAAAAGAACTCCTTTCATCTGTTTTCTAAAAAAATTCAACAATTAGTTATAAAATCCTCTATCTTTTAAAAAAAGAATAGGGGCAAAGTCCCTATTCTAGAATATTTGGAATTTATTATAATATTTGTGGATACATGCCATGGTCTTTGACCCCGAAGACGTCGATATATTCTCGCATAGCGAATATATCAATATTGCTTTCTCTCAGGCTATAACATCAGCCCTCTTGATTGAGATTTCGTGGCTCATTCCCTTCAGCTCTTCCGAGGCTAATAACAGCTCACCAAAGCCCCAATATTTTCCACCAGATAAGACCCACAATAAAGTAAATTGTCAAAGAAACTATTGTAACAATATGACCTACCTTCCACCAGGTATCCTGTGGCACATATCCCGCACCATACAATACGGTTCCCACAGCATTACCGTAATGTGTCATCAAACTAGCAATCTGTGCAGACGCGGCACACATAAGGAGAAGAGGAATTGCCGGAATTTTAGCAGCTGAGCCTAAGACAAAGATGACCGGAATAAAGGTAACAACAAAGGCAATCGTTGAGGCGAACAGATAACGCGGAATAACGGTAAGAAGAACTAATGCCGCAAGTACAACTATGGGATCTAAGCCGGTAAAATTAAAGTTTTGTTCAAACACGTTTCCCAACCAAACAAAGAATTTAGTTTTATTTAAACCATTTGCCAACGATATAATACCAGCGTACCAAACAAAAGTACTCCAAGCAGGTTTGCACTCTAACACTTTGGTCCAGGAAATAACACCTGTCAATATACACATGGCAAGTAAAGCAAGGGCAACTGCTGTCGAGTCAATTTTGGTGATAGAGCCTGTTGCCCAGCCAATAATAGCCATCACAAACAATACAGCAAGAATCTTTTCACGCCGGCTCATTGGTCCTATCTTTTCATAACCTTCTTTGGCAATTGCTTTATTATCTACGTGTTTTATTTCAGGTGGGTATAATCTATAAACCAGATAAGGTACAATTACTAAACAGCATCCGCCGGGAACAATCATGGCAGTAGCCCAACCCATCCAAGAAATATCAGCATGCATAATGTCATTTGTTAACTTAATCATCATCGGAATAATTGCGCCGGCTGTAACAAACATGGTTCCGGTTATTAAGCTGTTTTGATACATTAGCGTCATCAGGAATGCACCAATACCACGCGGATTTTTTTCTGGTGTAGAACCTAGGGTAACTGATAAACTTTGGAAAATTGGAAATACCAAACCACCCGTCCTTGCGGTATTCGAAGGGATTGCCGGCGACAAAATCAAATCGTTTACCGTAGAGATATATCCCAAACGCAACGTTGATTTTCCAAACTTGTCAATTAAGAAATAGGCAATGCGGCTTCCAAGCCCTGTTTCAACAAAACATTGTCCGATAATAAACGCGGTGAGTACCAGCCATGGTGTTGTTTCGCCAAAAGCTTCTAAAGCAATCTTCGTCTGCTTAAAGAACACCGATACCGCACCTATGGCCGTAATCAAAACAACAGCTTCAGGTACTGGTCTTAAAATGATGCCAAACACTGCTCCCAAATAAACGGCCAGTATTTTCCACGCTAACGGATCCAAACCTTTCGGTACAGGCATCAACAAAACAAGACAAGGTATTAGTACACAAATAAGTCCCTTAATCATCTTCACCTTATTGTCTGGGGTCGCTTGCGAATTTGTTTCCGCACTCATTTCTCTTCCTCCCAATAAATTTTTTTGATCAATTTTCATAAGCTTCTGTTATCTAATAAATATCGTTATATAGTGTGTATCAAGATGGGATAATCCCATCTTGAAAGCATGCCTTGGCTACTTGCTATCAAAAATCTTACGGGAAACATATACCTGTCCATCCATAATCGGTTTAGCTGTACGGCTTACGCCGGCTTTATCAAGATGCCAGCCTTCAGCTTTTTTTTGAAGACTAATTTCAAAGCCTAAGATTCCTGACGGATGCCCTAAGCGAACAGTCCCTGTTTTCTTTGCCTGTTCACTGACAATTTCATTTACTACGGTACCCTCGATCAGCGCAGCTGTCGATGCGCAAATGCCACCAGTTACGGCATAAGCTTTATGCATAACAGCCATAGCTTTGGTACGAGCCAGCAAATCTACATCGCTGCCCTTTATAGTAGCACCCGTAATTGTTTGGTAGTCTTGCGGCGAAGCGATAAAGGCTACTTTTGGTACAGCTCCTCCTACTTTATCTTTGCTTGGCGCAAGCCCCATCATAACACCTGCTGTTGTACGGATATCTTCCATGATTTCAAGTATTTCCGGATTGGTTTCCGTATCTTTTGGCAGTTCTAAACCAGTCAAGCCGATATCTGCCGCTTTAACAAATACTGAAGGATTGGCTGCGTCTACTAGGCTTACCCGCACCTTTTTGCCACTTTTAAGCTCAATCTCATCGACCACATTTCCTGTCGGCAAGAGTTTGCCGGTTTTAGCACCGCCAGAATTCAGGAAATTCAGCACAATTTTGGCTCCCGTTCCAGGCACACCGTCAATTGCATAATCCCCTTCAGTAACTACTTCACCGTCTTTTACCGGAACAGAAGCTTCAATAACCTTTTTGGTATTGGTATTATAGATTCGTACAACAGTCACTGGCTCTACTGCTTTAACAATGCCTTGCTGAATAGCAAATACACCCACACCTGATGAAATATTACCGCAATTGCCGTCGTAATCTACAACAGCATCCTTGATTCCGACATAGGCAAAGGTGTAATCAACATCCACGCCTTTACGCTCTGAAACTGCAATAAGCGCAGCCTTGCTTGTCAAGGGGTCCGCACCGCCCATGCCGTTAATCTGCCGGACATCAGGAGTACCGTAAATAGCTAAAATCACTTTATCTCTGAGCACAGGATCTGCCGGCAAGTCTTTGGTCATAAGGTAAACACCTTTACTTGTACCGCCGCGCATATACACTGCCGGAATTTTTACGTATTCTCCCATTGTATTTTGCATCCCTTCTTTATTTCCCGCCTTTTGCCGCATAATTTAATAAGCCACCGCTAAGAACAATCTCCCTTTGACGATCGGTGAGTGAACATTTCGTCTGGAAGCTATACCCTTGGGTTTTATTTTGTACGGTAACTATTTCAGATTCAATTGCTTTATACACATTTTCTACTACTAATTCATCGCCATCATTTAAACGATCATAGTCAACATCAGCTGTAAAGGTCAATTGTAAAATGCCGAAGTTGACCAAGTTGGCTGAATGAATACGTTCCGCACTTTTAGCAAGAAGCAACCGAACGCCCAAATACATAGGGCACAACGCCGCATGTTCGCGTGAAGAGCCTTGTCCATAGCTTAAACCAGCAGCAATAACAGAGGCAAAACCATCTTCTTTATTTTTCTTGCATTTTTCCGGGAAAGTAGAATCAGTATGATAAAACACATAAGTCGAATATTTCGGTACATTGGAACGATATTTAAGGAATGGACCTGCTGGCATAATATGGTCTGTTGTAATTTTATCGCCTACTTTAATAGCAACTTTGGCTTTTAAAGTTTCCGGCATGGCTGTATTTTTAGGTGGCTCACCAATATTCGGTCCGCGATATACTTCAATAGCAGCATCAGCAGAAGGCTCTAAGATCATGCTGTCATCAATTTGATATACTTCAGGCAGCACAATTTCAGGATATTCAAGCCCTAAATCACGCGGATCAGTAACTTTACCGGTAATCGCTGCGGCTACAGCACTTTCTGGACTTACCAGATAAACGTTCGCATCTTTTGTTCCGCTGCGTCCTAGAAAATTGCGATTATTTGTTCTAAGAGAAATTGCCTTGGTTTGCGGAGCCTGTCCACAGCCTACGCAAAAACCACAGGCAGTTTCGAGTATTCTTGCTCCTGATTCCACAAGATCACTCAGCGCTCCATTCTTTGCAATCATCGCCAGTACTTGTTTGCTGCCTGGCGCTACCCCAAAGCTGACATTTGGATGAACGCGCTTACCTTTTAACATCGCCGCTACCATCATAACATCACGGTAAGAAGAGTTGGTACAACTGCCTACCAGCACCTGATTTACTTCCATACCTTCAATTTCACGAATAGTTTTTACGTTGTCGGGAGAATGGGGACAAGCTACATTAGGCTGAATAGCCGCTAAATCAATAGTAATTATCCGATCATACTTGGCATCTTCATCTGGTTTAAATTCTTGCCAGTCAGCTTCTCTAGCTTGGGCTTTAAAGAACGTATAAGTCATTTCATCACTAGGAAAAACCGAGGTGGTAACACCCATTTCCGCCCCCATATTAGTAATGGTTGAACGTTCCGGCACAGTAAGGTTTGCTAACCCGCTGCCACCATATTCGATCAAAGTGCCAACATTGCCTTTTGTTGTAAGAATTTTTAACATTTCGATAACAATATCTTTGGCTGAACACCAATTCTGCAGTTTCCCTTCTAAATTTACACGAATTACTTTCGGATAAGTGAGATAGAACGGACCGCCCGCCATGGCCACTGCAACATCAAGGCCACCCACTCCCATCGCCAGCATGCCTACTGCACCAGCCGTCGGCGTATGACTATCAGACCCCAAGAGTGTAGTGCCCGGACGACTGATGCGTTCTAAATGTACCTGATGGCAAATGCCATTACCTGCTTTTGAGTATTTAATGCCGTGTTTATCCGCAACTGTCTGCAAATAACGATGATCATCGGCATTTTCAAAACCGTCCTGCAAAGTATTGTGGTCCACATAGGATACCGATAAAGTCTTGACCTTTGGAATTCCCATAGACTCAAACTGCAGGTAAGCCATGGTACCAGTAGCATCCTGCGTAAGCGTTTGATCAACCCGTATCCCAACTTCACTCCCGGGTATCATCTCACCGGATAATAAATGACTTTCAATAATTTTTTCTACTAAATTTTTCCCCATATGTTTCCCTCCGCATCTCTTATTATTAAACCATCCGATTATTCAGAAAATAATAATGTTTAAGTAATTTCTAAGTATTTGAATTCTTGCTCCCATTGTAGTATAATAAGCTAAATAAATACAATATTTCGTTTTTATTCAAATCAATAGATTTTTTCTATCGCAAGAAAGGAACCACTGCAATGAATGAGAAAGATTGGGTCATGTTAAAGGTACTTGCTGAAGAAAAAAACATTACCAAAGCCGCCAGTCGTCTGTTTATCGCACAACCGTCCATTACCTACCGCTTGCAGCAGCTCGAAAAAGAATTTGGCACAAAGATTGTCTCACGCCACCCGAGCGGCATAGTATTTACCGCTGAAGGAGAATACCTCTTATCTTATGCAGCGGAAATGCAGCGTAAACTCCGCAATGCTAAAGCGAAAATCCAAAATATGTCCGGTAAAGTGCAAGGTACCCTAAGCCTTGGTTCGTCGGCTATTTTTGCCCACTATGAATTACCGCAAATTCTGAAGGGCTTTTTAGACAAATACCCAGACGTCGAAATTTCACTCAAAACTGGGTTGAGTCAGAAAATCAACCGCATGCTGCAAGTTGAAGAAATTGCCGTAGCCATTGTCCGGGGCGATTATCCGTGGGTCGAAGAAAAATATTTGCTGAGCACTGAACCTATCTGCCTTGTATCAAAGCAGCCAATCACGCTTGAAGAACTGCCGCACAAACCACAGATTGTTTACGGCACTGACTCAGCACTGAAAAAAATGGTGGAAGATTGGTGGCGGCAAATCTATTCTGTTCCCTCTCTTATTACTATGGAGGTTGACAGTATGGATACCTGCCGGCAAATGGTACTTCATGGCCTCGGCTGGGCCATACTCCCGGCGATTGGCCTGCCGCAGCATAATAAATTATTTACCCACGAATTGCAGTGGAAAAACAAAGCCCCAGTAGAACGCCGCACCTGGCTGTTATATCCCTCGGCTTCCTTGGAATTATCTGCAGTACAAGCTTTTGTCGACTATATAAAAGCAAAAAAATAACAGCTCATAAAAACTAGAGCCAGCGAATATCGCTGGCTCTAGTAATATTTTAAACCCCTGGGCTAATCTGGAATATGATCCTTTATTATTTTTAAGTTTGGCATAACTTTCTTATCCATAATAAGCCACAGCGCAAAAAATGCTATGAACAATATAGGTACCGTCACCATGATATTACTTGTAAATGCTTGATAAATGAAATAAGTAATCGGCATCGTCGTACCTGTGAAAGAACTAATCATCATCCCATTTGGTATACTATCACTTAGCCCAACAGCCTTGGCCGTAGCAGTCACCATAGCTGCTGTCCACGTTCCAAAATAAAAGTATGGTATAAAAGCAATAGTACATAAAATCATACTACGCAGTATATTCCCATTTGCCACGGCAACGCACATCGCTACTTTATACGGCAGTGCCCCTAAATCAGCAAAAGGTAAAAAGTTATTGCCCGGCAGTATAATCGCAAGTCCAATCAATATTGGCACCATTAATAATGCAGTCGTAATAACCGCAGGATCTCCAAAGAGTACCGCAGGATCTAAACCAATAAATATGCTGCGGCCTTTCAATTTTTCATCTGTTATTTGTTTTGCCTTTGCGGAAATAGGTTTTAATCCTTCCACAAACAAATGAGTCATTCTTGGTAATAACAGCATGGCTGCGGCCATATTCACGCCAAGACCAAACGCCTTATAAAGATCATACTTTGCAAAAATCCCAATAAAAGTACCCAGCACTAAACCGATGACAAGCGGATCCCCAAAAGGACCTAAATATTTACGAAGAGTTTCCATATTAAAGTCAATCTTATTAAATCCGGGAATTTTGTCCATTAGCAAATTGAGCGGAGCCACTACCGGCAAATTCATGAGCGCATGCAGCGCCGGAATTGTAACACCTGGTATTTTATAATAATTACTGACTAATGGCGCCGCCCAGTCCGCCATTTTAAACATAACGAGTGCGGTACAAGCAGCTGCCGTAACAGCAATATAGACATTATCTGTCGCAAAATATACAAAGGCCCCCATGGTAAGCCCATGATGGTAATTCCAAATATCAACACTTAAGGTATTGGTTTTATTAAGTAGTAACAGTGCAATATTAATTGCCATAATTACTAATACGATAATCGGCACAATCGGTGAACTCCAGCCAATCGCGGCTACCGTCCCAAACCCCATATCAATAACATTTAGCTGCACGCCCATATGCGTAACCATTGCCTTGGTAGCCGGTCCTAGGCCCTTGGCCATAAATTCGATAACAATTTTTAATCCTACAAATGCCGCGCCAACCGTCAGCGCACTTTGCATTGCCTTTCCCACAGATACTCTAAAGACAATTGCAATTAAAAAAATAATAACCGGAAGCAATACTGTCGGCCCTGCCTGAATAATACCTTTAAATACAGCAAATAAATCCATTATAACGCCTCCCACCTTTTTTCTACTACAATTCTGGTTCCATTCCCAATCAATATGTAGCTACATAAAATTAAAAATATTTTAAAAATTAGCCAATTTCAGTATAATACCACTTTTTTGATAAATGAAATATTAAAATCTTATCGATATTAATAAATTTTTTCTATTGTTAAATTTTCTAGCCTACTAGACTTATAAAAAAATGCCCTTAACACAAATTAGTTAAGAGCACTCAGCTTCATAAGAAAAACCGCTAGCGCGGTCTTTTATACTTAAGGCCAGCATTTTGCCTTTGTTCCCCTCTAGAGAGGGGTGCCCAAAGGGCGGGATGTGTTGGTTCTTTACGTTAAGTCTTTTTTCAAAAGCCCTCACAGGGCTAGTTTATAGGAAACATTGCCTGTATAAAATGCCTTGCTGGCGCGGACAGACATCTTGCGCGCAGCCAAATTACTGATTTCTTTATTTTGAGAGGAGCATCACTGATCTCAATATATCTTAGTTTATGACCAGGCACTAAGCCTAATGCTGATTTTGGTACAATAGCCAGCCCCATTCCCTCATTGGCCCACACCAAGAGTGATCTGACATCATCACCTGTGCAGAAAATATCGGGTTCAAAACCAAAGTTCTGACAGCACTCTGTAATCATGGCTACATTGCTGCGATGGATTAACAGCGGCCTCCCCTCCAGCTCATTTATAGCAATTGATTGCAGATTATCTTTGCTGCAGGTTTCCGCCGTAATAGCCGCAATCATGGGTTCATCCGGCAAATCAACCCAGTTATAGTCTGCTAAATTAAACACAGAACGCGCTATGCCTACTTCAATTATCCCGTTATTTAGAAGGTCCAAAATCCGGTAGGTATCTCCCTCCCATAATTGAAACTTTACCTGGGGATAGTGTGCGTGAAAGTCGCGGACAAGACCGGGCAGCATTGTTACTCCGGCTGAGGCAATGGCGCCAATCGCCAAAGTGCCTTTATATCCTTCATGCAATTCCTTTAGTTCGGTAGCCGTAGTATGTAACAGTTCCAAAATTTGCCCTGCGCGTTCCTTAAGCAGCTGCCCCGCCTCGGTCAGCCGTATTCCACGATTGCCCCGTTCTACCAAAGTTATGCCCAGTTCATTTTCCAAAAGTTTTAGCTGCTGACTAAGCGATGGCTGCGTTATAAACAGCCTTTTAGCAGCACCGGTAATATGCCCTTCTTCCGCAATGGCTTGGAAATATCTGAGCTGTTTTATATCCATTGAATCCGCCTTCTGATATAAGTTTTTCCTATAGCAAGAACTACTTTTACCTATTATTAATATGCCGTTTTCTTTGCTATAATGATAAAACAATTTATATGCATCGTCAATATACGTCAAAAACAGCAGGAGGATTCAGTATGATTTTTTTACAGGCCATGGAAGGCATCATCAGCATTATTATTATGGTTTCGCTAGGCTATCTGTTAACCGGCAAAGGCTGGTTTAACGAGGAGAATGCAAGGCTCCTGCCAAGGCTTGTCAGCTATATTGCCCTGCCGGCATATATGCTGTGGAACCTTCTCAGTACCTTTGATAAGGACACCTTTCTACCACTGTTTGCAGGCATAATTGTGCCGATTCTTTCCATGCTGGCAAGCTTTGTTATAGGCTTTTTTGTATCAAAGATACTGGGCTTAGCGCCTAATAAAACAGGAACATTTCGCTCGGTATTCTTTTGCTCCAGTTCGGTATTTGTAGGAGTACCGATCAATATCGCCCTGTTTGGTGAAAAAAGCCTGCCCTATGTACTTGTATATTTTCTGGCAAATGCTACTATGTTTTGGACCCTTGGCAACTATTCCATAAGTTTGTCAGGCAGCAAGCCTCCTGCTAAATTACTGAGCACAGCTACACTGACAAGAGTTTTTTCCCCGCCCTTTATGGGGTTCATTTTAGCAGTAGTGCTAATTCTTCTAAGTATTAAGCTGCCAGACTTCATTATGAATACCTGCAAATATTTAGGCGGAATGACAACGCCTTTATCCATGCTATTTATTGGAGTCGCTATGTTTGGCGTAAATTTACGCAAGATAAAACCAACGAAAGATATTGTCGCTGTACTTATCGGCAGGTTTGTTGTTTCACCGCTGGCCGTTCTTGTGATAGTCTCTTTCTTTCCTATTCCTGAGCTGATGAAAAAAGTTTTTGTTATCCAGGCCGCCTTGCCAGGCATGAGCCAAACTACCGTGCTCGCCAAACTTTATGAAGCAGATACCGAATATGCGGCCTTATTAGTAAGCATTACCACGCTCTTTGCCGTGCTTGCCATTCCGATTTATATGGTAATACTAGGTTAAAAGGCATCCATCTTGCAAGCCTTTGCCGGACGTATTAGTAAATGATTTATTCAAAACAATTGGTTGATAAACTTGCGGGATGATACGTGCAATCCAGCTAGTAACCCCCCCAGCATATCACCGATAAGATCAACATCGGTGTCTAGCAAGCTGGGCTGGCCTGGCGGAATGGGATGAGAAATACTGTCAACGGCAAACTCCAGAATTTCGTAAAAGGCGCCAAGACTTAAGCCCAAACAAGCTGCCAGGATAAATTTCACTGAATTGTCTACAAGATTTGTTTGCATTTGCATCACCAGAATGTAGGCAAATAAAGATAATGCATATGTGCCAAAAAAGTGTAGTACTTTATCAAACACAAAGGAAGAAACATACAGGTCACAATAGAAGCCGAAAAAGGCGTCAAAAAAAATAGTCAGCACCATCAGGACGCGAACATAAGTGCTCATTTTGAGATGGTACCTGGCCTCTAAAAAGGTGTATAGTAGCCAAACACCGGTAGTTCCTAAAACGCTCCGCAAATAACCGGGCTGATTATTAAGCATGAGCCCAACCATCACAGCTGCTTGTAGCATCAGAAAAACTGCAGTAATCGTAACTACTGACCATTTATTTTTACCCACAAAGATTCCTCCAAAAAAATAATAATCCGAGATAACGTTTATTCTCTCCAATACAATAAAAAAACGGACGTGGAAATGCTATCCACGTCCGTTTTTTTATTGTATTTGCAGCACAGTAGCAACCAGCTTCCCAGCAATTCTTAATTTCCCAGTTAAATCAAAGTGACTTAATTTTTATAGATGCAAACTGAATGGATAGTTCCGGGATTTATGTCAAGATCGCGCAAGGCCGCCAATATACCTGCCGCAACAACAGGCAAGTTGCCTGTGGCGTCAGTCTGGCTAATATAAATTTTGCCGCCATCATTTTTGGGCTGGATAACGATAGTGCTGCCATTGACTCCAACAAAATATCTGCCTATTTCGCCGTTACTCAGAGCAATCTCTGCATAGGTACCTTGAAGCGGAACTTCGGGGATTTCGGCGCTCGCAGACGCCGCCTGCGCCGTAGCTGACAGGCTAAAGCCTTCCTTACCTGACTTCATCTGGTACATACCGCTTGACTGCTGCTGACCGTTACTTACACCATACACGGCCAGTGAACCTGCCGCCGATGGCATCCCATCCGTAGCCCCAGGCGCCGGAAGGAATTTTATCGAATCCGGGGTTTGAGACACGGTATAGCTTGAAGAGATACCATGAACAGGGAGAAGCGTTAAAAGATCGGCTGCTTGGCCGCTTGGCGGATTAGGCGGCATAGTAACCGGACTAGGCTGTATACCGCCGGAATTTATCTGCCCATTTACACTTGGCAAAATTGTAAGGTTTGTGGCATTAGGCGCTGGGTTAGTTCCTGCGGCAGAGGCATCTGATTGGATGTTTGAAGCTATATGGGTAGATGTACTTACTGCACCTTTATAAGAAGTATCTTGGCTAGGATTAGCAGACGCAGCAGCCGGATTAACCGTAAGTATGCCATTACCGTATGTAATATTGTAATTGCCTGATGTCAGTCCGCCAGGCACTATGTTATAGACGCCTATCTCGACCGCTCCCTGGGAATCCCCCCCATATGTAATAACTCCTCCCAGCACCGAGCTTGTTTCACTGTGAACAAAGTCGCTGTAAGTCACGCCATTGCCGCCGCTATAGGCTCGGCTATCATAAGTCTTGGCTGCATTATTTGCTGTGACTGTCAACGACGCCGGAGTAATGCTTGCTGTGGCGCTGGTCTGGCTAGTATAAGTATAGTTGCCCGCGTCGGCGCCGCCATAGGTACTGCTTAGCATGACGGTCTTATCAGTTCCAGCGTTTGCGTCTGTGAAAGAGCCTGTAGCCGAAACCGTTACAATATCGCCGCCGAGCTTTCCTGACAAAGTTGCGCCAGCAGTGTTGATACTGGCCGTGGTAGTTCCATCATAGATTTTGTTGCCGGCACTGATACCGGTAACCGTCACACTAGCTCTACTGATGTCAGCAATAAGACCGCTGGGCTGACCAACCGTATAGTTGCCTGCATCAGCGCCGCCCAAAGTGTAACCTGATACAGTAACAGTTTTACCTGTACCGGCATTTTTATCGCTAAAAGCACCAACACCTACGCCGCTAAGAGTAATTGCGTCACTGCCAACCCGACCGGAAAAAGAAACACCTGTCGTATCAAGCGTGGCCGCAGTAGTTCCGTCATACACCTTATTTACTGCCGTGATGCCAGTTAGCGTCAGTGGTTTAGCCGTGATGCTGAATGAGCTTGCTGTCGTGCCAAGCGCATTATAATTAGCAGCCAAGCCGCCATTGTTGCTGCTCCCAAGGCTCAAGCCTGTTACGCTGTTTAGTGTAGAACCTGTTTGGACATTTTTACTTATCAAATTGGAGCTGTCGCCTAAACCTGTCACCGTAAAGCTTTCCCCGTTTACGCCTGTCGCAGTGAGTGCGTTTCCGGCAATCGCCGTTGTGCCGTCATAAATGCGAGAGCCGCTCAGTGTCAGATTGGCTTTGGTGATATTCGCAGTAACGCTGGTAGGCTGCACAATATTGTAGTTGCCTGCATCCGCGCCGCCCAAGGTGTAGCCTGTCACCGTGACCGCCTTGCCACTTCCGGCATCCTTATCTGCAAAGTTTCCAACTCCTGTGCCTCCCACAGATACCACATCACTGCCAAAGGCGCTGACAGCCGCCGTACCGTTTAACGTTGCCGCCGTAGTCCCGTCATAGGTTTTGCTATTTGCCGTAATACCGCTAACGCTCAGATCAGCTTTTGTGATATTCGCGGTGACGCCAGTAGGCTGCACAATATTGTAGTTGCTTGCATCCGCACCGCTCAAGGCGTACCCTGTCACCGTAATGGCCTTGCCACTTCCGACATTTTTATCTAAAAAAGTTCCGACTCCTGTGCCTCCCACAGATACCACATCACTGCCAAAGGCGCTGACAGCCGCCGTACCGTTTAACGTTGCCGCCGTAGTCCCGTCATAGGTTTTGCTA
>JAJFUN010000108.1 GCA_021372375.1 Pelosinus sp.
TCCGTTGGGCACGGTTGGTGTCGTTACCGTGCTATCATTATAATTGCTTGCCGACACGGTTATGGTATGCGCTCCCGGCAGCAAGGTGAAGGTATATACATTGCCGCTGGTTGAGGTTGGCGTCAAAGCAGTAGTGCCTTCCTTGAAGCTTGGGCTTATCCCTGAGCCGTTAGTTACGGTGATGTTTACCGTACAGCTTTGGGTCAGCGTAACAGATTTATTATCCGTTCCTCCGCTCGCTACGTTGGTCGTTACTGTCCAGTCATTATAGCTGGCTGCCGATACCGTTATCATATGGTTAACACCGGATGTCACAGTGAAGGTATATACATTGCCGCTAGTCGCTGTTGGCGTCAAAGTTGTAGAGCCTTCTTTAAAGCTCGGGTTTATCGATGCCCCATTGGTTACCGTAATATTTACCGTACCTGTCTGCGCTGGCAAAACAATATCCGCATTTGTCGTATTGGCATTACTAATTGTCTGCTTACTCGGAGTATCGCTATAACCTGCCTTGCTTGCCGTAAAGGTATAACTGCCGATAGGTAAACTACTAAAATATGCTACGCCCTTATCAGTAG
Source organism: Pelosinus sp. (assembly GCA_021372375.1). Lineage (GTDB taxonomy): Bacteria > Bacillota > Negativicutes > Propionisporales > Propionisporaceae > JAJFUN01. The sequence goes on from JAJFUN010000108.1 coordinate 579, forward strand.
TGGTGGCCGGTACCGTCTTGCCGTCTACCGGCACACTGACTGTAACCCCGCTTAATGGCGTACCGCTTTGGTCTTTCACCGTAATAGCAGCGCTTCCTACGCCCGAGCTGCCTGATGCTGTCATAACAACATTGCCTTTTGCCATACCACTGCTTGGCACTGCTAATGGACTGCTGCCAACTATTTCCCCGCGATAGGTAACAGTAAATTTATAATGTCCCGGCGGCAGATTCTTAAACTGTACCGTGCCATCTGCCCCGGTGGTAAGAGTCAGCGTAAAGATTTCTTCTGCCGCATAAGCCTTTTGTATGCCAAAAAGCCGCGACAGCCAGCTGGTTCCAGCCTCGGCAACCTCGCTTGTCGCTACAGCTGTGACGGTGGCCCCGCTCAAAGGTAGTAATCCTGAACTGAGCACAGAGATGACAGCATTCCCGCCGGTGATCGGCAGCTGCACGCTGGCCGGCGTAGTCTGATCTCTTTGCACTGTTACTGCAGCGCTGTCCTGCGGCTCACATCTAATATAGGTAGCTTTTACCGTATATGTCCCCACGTTTAAACCACTAAGTATAGCGGCGCCTGCTGCATTGGTAACAGCACTTGAGCCGACCGCACTGCCATTTTGATAAGCCTGCACTTTAGCGCCCTGGACAGCATCGCCATTTGCATTAACAACGGTAACACTAATACTGCCCTGATATGGCACAAATTTAGTAAAGGTTTCGGTTTTAATAGTGTTATTTCTTTCAACCTTCTGTAGAAATTTTGCAGAAAGATCAATTTTCTTTTCCGCACCGCTTTTCAGCGAAGGTCCAAAGCCATCTGCCAAACGATAGGCAAATTTCCCGTAAAAGCTGCCGCTTGTTACATTCGACTTATCATACCCTGCTTCTACGGTAAACTGCGGCGTTAGCTTGAACACGCTGCGCAGCCTATAGCCTGTCTCATTTTCCTGATGCTTATTGTCATAAAAATAACCTGACGCATACAAACTGAGCCAGCGGGCATGCGTAAAAGAGGTGCCTGCCTCAAAATCAAAGCCCTCTACTGCCCTAATATAGGTGCATAATATACTATCTGTCTGATAAGCAGTGCCTATCAGCTTGTCCTTTGAGGTCGGTACATAAACATTAGCCCGGTATTCGGCAAGCTTGTTAAAATATTCCGCGCCTGCCCCGATGCGGGAAAGATTATACTGAAAGCCATAGTCATAAAATAGATTGTAGCCAATCATGCTCTGCTTATCTTCTGCTAATTTACGCCAGCCCACCCCGATATTAGCTGTCGCATCATTACTTTGTTTTGCATACCGTCCCTGCCAAAACATCAGCTCACCTTTATCGTTGACGTGGCCAAAGGGCTGGACAGTAGTAAAGGAATACTGCGGCTTATAATCCTCTGTGAACGAAACCTCAAAATCCGTTGTTTTCAGCCACTCCGGCCCGTTCTTTTTACCATTTTTCAAATAGTACGGAATTAGCCTGTTAACAAAACGATTCACTTTCTCGCCCTCAGTTAAATGCTGCTCATCAGTGTTATCAGCGGCTGCTGTCGCGACTACCTTTTTCTCAGCATCTTTTTTAGCATCCAGCTGAAACTCTACAGGATTGCTCTCATTTTCTATCTTTTCGGTATTGGCCGCATAAATCGGACCAAGAAAAACCGGATTGGTCAAAAACATAACTAAAATTAACAATACAGCAAACACTTTATTTGCTCTTTTAGAACCAACCACCTATTCCATCTCCTTTTCTTATTATACTGGCTTCCACTTCATCATTGTATAGACACCATTATTAGACACTACTTGAAAACCAAACCTTTTATAAAGCCGCTCAGCTGGATTTCCGTTTAGTACACTGAGCCCAACATACATATTTTTCCTCTGTGCTTTGATCTGCAGTTCCTGCAAAATTTTTGATCCTATGCCCTTACTTTGCAATACGGGTAGCACAATAATATCAACCAGCACAAATTCTTCGTTAAGCTGCGCAATCCCAACCCGTCCCGCCTTTTGCCCATCCACTATTATTAGACTATACTCAAGATCTGGATATTTCTGGTGATAAAAACGTTGTTGAGCCTCATGCTGCATTCGTAAAAACTGCATTTGCTGCTCTTTTGTCCACCCCCATAAAGATATTTCCTGCTCACGAGAACTAACGTAAACTCGAAATAAAAAAGCTGCGTCTTTTGCAGTTTCCAGGCTTATTTTCATTGAACTCCTCTCTTTTCAACTAGTTGCTCAATAAAGAAGATACAACATATGTAATAATTAGAATATTTATGAACTATTTACAAATTAATTATTATTATACCATACCTTTTATGTTTAAAACCCTGTCAAAAATGACAGTATTGTAAAAAAATAAATAAATTTCTATTGAAAACTTTACCATTTAATGCTAAAACAGCCCCACATGCAGGCTCTACCTGCATGTGAGGCTGTTTAGTTTATAATAATATTACTCAATCAAGGCATCTTCATAAAAGCATGCGGATTACAGGTACCACCAAGGGAATATAGAACTCCTGAACAAATAAGAATAAACCTGCGCCCACAATTGCCCCTACAACTGAGCCGTTAATGCGTATCCACGCCAGATCCTGTCCTGCTTTATCCTCGACAAACTCGTTTAATTCCTCATCAGACAGGCTTGTCAAAGCCTCCACTGCAATTTGTCCGATAAAATCATGCTGAGCTGCGGCCAGCCGGCCTACACCCCGCTGCAGGTATTCTTCCAGCCAATCCTGCATAGCTTTACTTTGTTTAAAAATGCGCCAATATTTTTGGAGCCTTGCGGTCAGCCAGTCAGTGAGAACTGAGCCTGCTGACCCTCCGGCTATACTAACCGCGTTTTGCAATGATTTAAGCATGGCCTGTAAAATAGCTTGAAAATCCAATTTTAAAATTACTTGGTTCTGCCACTTTCTCACACTTTCCTGTAAACTCTCATCCTCTGTCAGCTGCCGTCTGACATCATGTAGCCCGCCCTGCAGCACTTGCCGCAGCACGGCTTCAGGCTGCTTTGCTTCTTCTAGCACATTTATGATTTCCTGCTGCAAAATAGCAGCCATTTCGCCTGGATTAAATATATCAGCGGCCGCAGCCGCGCCAAGCAAAAACTTGGCTGCCGCCCCTTTAAGAAAATCCCAAACCGATTCCGGTTGTTTAGTTTCCTTGGGCTGGCTGTATTCTTCCACTAAGGCTGCTAAATAGGTTTTAAAAACAGGCCTTGCCGCCAAAACGAGTAGCCTGTCTATTAGTATGTCTAGACCCTTATCTATCTTTTTGTTTTGATATAACCAGTCGATTAGCTGCTGATAATACGGTAATAAATTTAAATTAGCAAGATAATTTTTTAGGTTTACCGCTAAAGCTTCCACATTTTCCTTGGAATCTAGCTGACCCAAAATTTTTTGTCCATAGCCGAGCAGCTTGTCAATAGCTGACTGTTCATCTTGCTCAACATAACTAATAACATAATCAACTAAGCGTATCCCGGCCAAATGAGCACGAATACTGTCACTGCTTAAGAGATTGCCCTCTACCATTTCGCGAATACCAGCGGTCAGCTTAGCACGATGCCGGGGAATAAGGGCGGTATGCCAGCCAAAACCCAGCGGCTTTCTAAATAACGCTGTTACGGCAAACCAATCTGCCAGCCCGCCTATTAGGGCCGCTTCGGCTGCAGCCAGGCAAAACTGGACGACATAATTTCCTGGCAAATGTTTATTAATTGCAAAAAACAGCAGGAAAATTAAAAAAGCTGCACATAATATGCTGTCTGCTTTATTATATTTATTCATTTCGTCACCTCACTGCCAAGCATAAGTTAGGAGAAAAATAAGCATGCCTGCAAGACCGCCCACAGTAGACCCATTTAGCCGAATCATCTGGAGATCATCACTAACCTTATGCTCGATAAGCGCGGCAATCTCCTCAGCAGTATATTGTTCTAGTCTTTTTGCAGCCACTGCGCCAATCTTGCTGTGATACTTTTCAACCAGTACCACCAAGGCATTTGTTAAGTATTCGTCAACCTTATTATATAAAGCCTTGTCGTGTGTTACGTATTCGCACGCTTTATCAAACTGATAATTTAATATTGGCGTAAGGGTTTCCTCGGCGCTTTGACTGGTCTTTTGCCTTATAAAGCGGGCCATCGCTGCTACTAAATCTTTATTCGTCAATAGAGCTAATTTCCAGTTTTCTATTGTTGCCTGCCAGGCGCTGTCTCGCAGTTTTAGCGGAAGCCCTGTGAAGTAACCTATGATCTCTTGCCTGAGAGAATTATCTGGGTGATAGAGTTCACCAAGAAACAGCTGCAGTTTATCTTGGGCTATATCTGCCAGGCGCGCTGGTGTAAACCCACCCTGATTAAATAACCAATCAGCCAATTTTCGGTCAGCCCGCTCCCCTGCATAGTTTTGCCTGGCCGCTTCAATAAATTCATATAGTAAATTACGCATAGCTTCACTGCCAACTAGTTTTTTAGCCTCTGTCAGCATAAAATCAATTATCTTTTCCGTATAGCCCTGCTGGTTTGACCAAGCCATGACTTTAGCAAGGAACGCCGTCAAGGACAAATGCTCCTTATTTTCTTTTAAGAGCTCTGTCAGAAAATCACCTATTTCCTGAGGTTTCATACGCAAAGTAAAATCACGCAATAGCGCCGGGATGGCCTGCACCAAGTCTGCTTTGCCGCCCTCTGCTAAAAAGTCGAGCAGCATGGCTGTCGTATCATAGCCCTCTATTTTGCTGCGAATATTTTCTTTAGTTAAGAGACGGTTTTCCACCATGTCCACAATATCGCGGCTAATCCGCGCGCGGCTTCTGGGAATAACCGCTGTTTTAAAGGAAATACCCAAGGGACGCCGAAATAGCGCCGTCACGGCAAACCAATCAGCCGCCCCGCCGACCATGGCAGCGCCAAACCCGCTGGTGAGTAGCCCGCCTATAAAGTGCTCCTGAAAAGGTACGGCTAAGAGATAGCCGGCTGTTGTGCCAGCAAGTACCCAGTTGGCTTTATTTTTATTACCTAACATATATCTTCATTCACCCCCAGCTTCTAGAAAAAAAAGAAAATATTCCTTTCCTTGTACCATAAAAACCAACACACCCCGTCGCTACGCGCCACCCCTCTCAAGAGGGGAATTTAACCCAGGTCTCCTTGCGAAAGGGGGATGTCACCGCAGTGACAGGGGGATTGTATCCGTTGGAAAACAGACTAATATCCTGCACTGGTAAATTGACTAATATTTAAGGTGCTTTCCTTGGTATCATTCACGATAACCGTAATGCTGTCGCCTATGCTGGCTAGCGGCAGTTTCGGCGAGGTATTTGCCGTGCCGACAAAAACCCTAGTATCGCCTTCCAGCATAAAGTAATAATAAGATTCACCGCCTTTGACAACCTGTGAAATACGGCTGATTTTACCCTGCAGGGTAATTGGCACAAGATCATTACTCGGCACAAAATTATTGCCTTTGCTGGCAAGACTTTGCTGATAACTTCGAAGAGCTGACTCAATATCAGGCCCCACGCCAACCAGATTATAATTTTCTACCGAAATAAACGACACGGCCTTTAAAAGGCCTTCTTTATCTTTAAGCGGGGCAATATACGTCGGTACACCGTTAATATTGTACAAAATAGGATAACCTGCCCGGTAGCCTTTTTCCTGTACCTGCCCTTCCGCCGATTTTTTGGCGCCGGCTTCATCCGCCCCGGCTGCCTTGTACCATTTGGCTTCTTTGGTACGCGAGTTGACCAAAATAAAGCCAACCGTGCTGCCGTCTTTGCCTGATGAAGTAATACCTGTATACCAATATACACTTTCATCATTGCCATAAATCAAATGCAGCTCATTACTTGTCGGCTTAAGCGTTCCCGCTTTAGCAAACACCGCATTCCAAAAGCCGTTGACATATTCGCCCCAATCCCGGATCTGCGCATACACAAAGGCTTCCGGCTGAACGCGGTCAATCCACGCTGGTATATCATTCATTGTATACCGCATTATCTCCCCTGTCTGGGCATTTACCGTCACCGCGCCTACTGCATCCGCCCCGCCATAGCCGACCTTATTTTTATATAAGGTTACTACCCAGTAAGGAGTAAGGTCATCGTCTACCTCAAACGAAAAATCGGACATACCGACATTTACAATGCCATGAAAATATAAATATCTTGGTAAATAGTCAAAGAAGAAACCTTGCATTTGATATTTTAGATAAACATCCTGCCCGTTATTGCTTTGAATAAGCTTGACGTCCTGAGGATTGGTAGCTGAAACCATGACAAAACCTTTGCTGCCGCGGCCAAAGTTATTCAACCATTGAAAAATACCGCGATGCTCAAGCGGCGCCACATAATAGAGTTTCCCTTTAACCTTTTGCAGCACCATTTCACCCAGCTGCGTTTCACTGCCCAGCGCCGGAACTTCCCCAATTTTCTTATCAGCAAGCTTGCGGGCAGTTTCTTCGTCCACAATTCGTATTTGCGCCAGATTGATTGGTTCAATATCAGCGGTAAACGAGCTTTCCTGTACGTTACCCAATAAATTACGATACGACTGATTATAAAAAATCGGCGCACTTGTAAGTACTGGCAGCACCAGCATATTGGCCCCGCCCACAATTAACATGACCAAGCCGATTATCGCCAGCCGGCGGTAGATTTTATTACCCCTGACATCTTTGTAATCTGAAATATCCACGACCCTTGTTGTACCATTAAAGATCTTGGGAAAAAACTTTTTGATGATTTCTCCCCATATCGTAGCACTGATATATTGCCGGAAACGGTTAACGAGTGCTAAAGCCGCAATAAAACCTAAAACCAAACCCCAGGCAATCAAAATTTTAGACCATTCTACAAAGCCTAATGCTAAAACCGGCATACGAAAATAGAAAAACAAAAAGTTCAAAATAACAAACAAAAGCACTACTAATTGCACACTTGTCCACTCCCTATATGTATAAAGATTCCACACCATTTATCATTATATTCTAAATCAAAACTTTACGAAAGGTCTAGGTGTTATTGTACAATTTCTTATTTACATGAACCAGATATAACTGCCCTGCTCCGGTATGTGATGTACATAATGTACCGCTGGCCACCAATGAGGCGAGCGGGCATCTTTTGATTGCCTCCTTAAAATAATATCTGACAGTTCAGCCGTTATCCTGATTGGATAACGGCTTTTCGTATGTATTAATTAATGAGTTGTTTTCTCATAAACCGAATAGGCCATGGTGCGGTAACAACAGCTAGCACGATCAATGCTGCTGTATTTAAGCCAATAGCTGGCGAAATATTTCCCAGCGTCAGCGCTCGGCATACCTCCACGCTGTGATACAAGGGATTGAGCCACGATAATACCTGTACCCACTGAGGCATGGAGGCTACCGGGAAAAATACGCCTGAGAACAGAAAAACCGGCGTCATAATTAAGGTAATATAATAATTCAAGTGATCAATGTTTTTAATAAAACAGGTATAAGCCAGCGCCCATAGTGAAAAAACCAATCCCGGCAAAATCAAATAAAATGGTATCAAAAGTACCCAGAGCGACCTTACCTGACCTAGCCCGGCAATTACCAAAATAATAACGATGCCTACCATTATATTCTTTACAATACCAAATAAAATGTCGCCGATTACGATATCCCGCACTACCATCGGCGCTGACAGCATGGCCTGGCAGGATTTTTGATAATGGAGTCTGACAAAACTGCCATAGGTACACTCAAAAGTTGCGGCCCACATGGCAGATGACGCCACCATGCCTGGGGCGATAAACTGCATATAGCTTACCCCATCCATATCCTGTACAAAGCCGCCAAGGCCAAAACCCATTGCCGATAGATAAAGCAGCGGCTCAATAAAATTGTAAACAACACTGGATTTCCAGGCACGGCCAAATACAATCATATGCCGCCTTAGGATTTTCAACGCCCCCATTATGCTGTGCCTCCATGACCTGTAAGACTTAGATACACATCTTCAAGATGTGCCGGACGTAAATAACAAACATGCGGCGGAAGACCAAGCTCGTCTAGTTTGCCCCAAAGCTCCCGGCCGCTTGCGCTATACAAAAAGAGCCCTTCCGCACGATTGACAATTTCAGCACCGAATGCCTGAACCTTTTCAAAGAAGGTCTCAGGTATTTCCACTGGCGGCATATGTACCTCAATAACATACGGCAGCACATACTTCTTGACAAGCTCATCCGGGCTGCCTTCGGCCAGTACCAAACCCTCGTTCATAATTACAAGCCGGTCGCAAAGCTGCACTGCTTCTTCCATATAATGCGTTGTAAGAACAAGCGTAGCTCCTTCGTTTTTAAGCTGCCTGAGCTTTTGCCAGACTAACCGCCGCGCCTGCGGGTCAAGACCTGTTGTTGGTTCATCCAGGATAATAATCCTGGGCCTGTTAATCAGTGCCCGCGCAATTACCAGCCGCCGCTTTAGTCCACCTGATAGTGCCGTAACATACTCATGTTCTTTATCCTTAAGTGACATAAATTCTAAAAGTTCCAGGCCTCGTCTATGCGCCTCTTTGCGCTTAAGTCCAAAGTATCCCCCATAGACTTCTAAATTTTCAATGACGGTTAGCTCATCATCAAGATTATCTTCCTGCGGCACCACCCCAAGCTGAGCCTTTATCGCTGGCGGCGTCAAAAGAGAAATACGCTCGCCCATCACCCAAAGCTCACCTTCCCCCACCGCCGAAAGTCCGTAAATCATGCGCATAGTAGTCGATTTTCCCGCACCATTATGCCCTAGAAAGCCAAAACATTCTCCTTCATTTATGCCAAAGGAAATGCCCTTGAGGGCTTTGAAATCATCATAATACTTAACTAAGTTTTTTCCGCTAACTATACAAGACACCTACATATCCTCCAACCCATATCTTTACTGAATATTATATCACGTTTAACTGTCTGGATATTCGTAGGTATAAATAAATAGAGGAAGAAGGGCTTTACCTAGCGAATATTAATCCCATATATAGAAATTTATAGGAGGTATCTACATGTGGGTAATCACCTTTCCCTCAGTGACTCATGCTTTACGGGCCGAAAAATTGCTTAAAGAAAAAGGTATACAAGTAAAGCTCATTCCCATTCCCAAAGAACTAAGCGGGGCTTGCCAAGGACTGGCAGCCAAACTGCCAGGTGAGGATGTCGAGGAAAGCATAGCTCTCCTTGATAATCATGGCATAGATATCATACGCCGCGGTATTCAAATAAAAATGTAATAGAGGTATATTGATGGAAAAAATTTATCTTGATAATGCAGCCACTTCCTGGCCCAAGCCGGAAGGTGTATATGCTGCTATAGACTATTTTAACCGTAATGTTGGCGGTAACCCTGGGCGTGGGACGACCAACTTGGCCTTAGCCTCAGCCCGTATGGTGCTGGAAACCAGAGAATTATTGGCAGAGCTATTTCATATTAGTCATCCCTTACGTATTTCCTTTACACCAAATATTACCGAGTCATTAAACGTAGCCTTAAAAGGCTGTTTAGCGCCAGGCGACCATTTAATATTTAGCAGCATGGAACACAATTCTATAGCCAGACCGGCATATGCCCTAGCCAAACAGGGCATAGAAATTTCCATCGTCCCTTGCAGCTCGGAAGGCCGCCTTAATATAAAGGCCTTAGTGAAAGCCATAAAGAAAAACACCAAAATGATCAGTCTGTCACACGCTTCTAATGTGACGGGAACGATTCAGCCCATTAGCGAAGTAGGTGAAATATGCCAAAAAAACGGCCTCATATTCGTAGTAGATTCAGCGCAAAGTGCCGGCATACTGCCCATTGATGTACAGCGTCAGCATATCGACATTCTCACGTTTACCGGCCATAAAGGTCTTTTGGGTCCTCAAGGAACCGGCGGAATTTACATCAGACCAGGCCTCACCGTCAAACCTTTAAAAGAAGGCGGCACAGGCTCACAATCGTTAGATACCAATCAGCCGGAATTTATGCCTGACTCTTTAGAAAGCGGAACACTAAACACCCCTGGCATTGTAGGACTAGGCGCAGGCGTACGTTTTCTTCTCAAACAAGGAATTGATACCATTCGGCAGCACGAAGAAGAGCTGACTCAATTACTTCGGCAGAACCTGCTTGAAATTCCCAAACTAAAAGTATACGGCCCGGCAAACTGCAAGGACAAAGCAGCAGTCCTTTCCTTCACGCTGGAGCATATCAATCCGGCACAAGTAAGTTTTCGTCTGGAAAACGAATTTGGCATTATAACCAGAGCCGGTCTTCATTGCAGCCCGCTGGCTCACCAAACGCTAGGCACTCTACCGCATGGTGCCTGCCGGCTTAGTCCTGGATTTTTTAACACCAGAGAAGAAATAGAAATTACCAGTCAAGCTATTGCGGAAATTGCCCAAAAGTAGAGTAAAACGCCAGCTAGAATTTATTCTAGCTGGCATTTTACTCTATTTAAACTCAAATATATTTTCCCATCCCCATTGCGGCTGCCAGCAAAAGCAGTACCCCCATTGCAAGATGCATCCAGCGCCGGTAGGCAATGCGCCAGGCATCCAGCTTTTGTATGTAGTGAGGTGCTGCAAGCAAGATAATGAGGCACACGAGCAGTGGCGAAATAAAAATAAAGTTATAATATATCAGCCACATAACCGCTTTTTTAAACGGCATAGTGGCAATAATGTTCAGTGCAAAAATATACGGACCGCCAGTACAAGGCATTTCAACCAAAGCGCACAAAACCCCTGAGGCTATGGCTCCACCAAAAGATACCATTTTACCGGCATATTTTATAATGAGTTCTTTAACGCGGTGCGGCAGTTCGCTGTATTTAGTTTTATCAGGAAACATGGCTGTCCTGATATGGAACAGCGCCAAAACCAATATGCCAAGAGATAAAAGCAGTGTCACCCAGGGCGACGCGCCAAAGATCATACTGATTATTCTCTTTCCGGCTAAGCCGGCTACTAAATATACCGTAAACATGGTCGCACAAAAAGTCACCGCATACATTACTGCCGTCCTGCGGCCGCAATAAATAGAAGCATAGCTTGTCGCCACAATAAAAACAAATAAGGCGCAGGGATTGCTGGCATCAGCTAGAGCTGCCAGCGTAAAGGGGTATAGCAGCGAAGAGGGCATTTTCCCATTGCTGGTAATAATAGCAGCTGTTACCTCTCGCGGCTGCATACCGGGAATGAGCATGGTATTCTCACCTAATATCGCAGGCAGGTGATTGATTTCCTCCACTCCGCTCAAAAGGACATCTTCGCGCCCTTCATTATTTGTCACCAAAACAGCAGGAATATTGCTATGGGCAAGCCCGCGGTACTGCATATATAAATTTAGCAGCTCGGTTTTATTATTTGCATCAGAGTCGGTTTGCTTCTTCATAAATTGGTATTTTCCCTCGTTCTCGCTGGCAAATTGCTGCCAGTACGGCGCAAGAAACTGACAATGTTCACAGCGCTCTGAGTAATAATAGGTTATGGTAACCGCCTTGGCAAGACTGAAGATATTTAGTGTCAACAATAACGTAATCGTAAAAATTATTGTTTTCATTTTTATACCCCTTAATGATTTTTAGCATTACCCGGCATATAAACTGGCTAAAGAATAAAATCGGCTGGTTCTGTTTTTTAGCAGCGAATGGTAATTGCCGTGTTCAATGATTTTTCCTTGCTCCAGTACATAAATCTGATCGGCATTGCGAATTGTCGATATACGATGGGCAATGACCACAATAGTTAGCTTTCCCTGTAAACTATCTATGGCCTGCTGAATCCGCCTTTCGTTTTCGGAATCCAGTGAGCTGGTGGCTTCATCTAAAATAAGAATAGACGGCTTTCTGAGGAGTGCTCTAGCCAAAACAATTCTCTGTCGCTCACCGCCTGACAACCTAACACCTCGATCGCCTACAACCGTTGCTAGGCCGTCTGGCAGTGACCGCACAAAGGCCTCAGCAGATGCCAGGCTTAGTGCATCCCACATTTCCTCCTCTGAAGCATTGGGCGTAGCCCATAATAAGTTTTCCCGAATACTGGCATTAAGTAAAAATGGATCTTGTGATACATAGCCGATAGAACTTCGCCATGCCCGCAAATTGTTTGCTAGGCCCTTTCCATCTATCAATACCGCTCCTTGCTGCGGCACCAATAGTCCTATCAAAATATCTACCAACGTGCTTTTGCCAGCGCCAGAAACACCAACTAACGCTGTCGTTGTACCAACAGGCAGGGTAAAATTAATGTGTTTAAGAGCATATTTTTCCTGACTTATGCCATAGCGAAAGGAAACATCCCGAAGCTCTATGCACTGTGTTAACTCCAGCCGCTTAGTATCGACATCTTCCAGAAGATTTTCTCTAGCCGTAAGACACTGGCGCTCAAGTTCCTCAACGACTTCAAAGGAAGGTAAAAGCATGTTAAGATTCTGCAATCCTGCTTGTAAGGACGAAAATCTCGGCCAGAGCCTTGAAGAAATAACAGTTATAAGAACAAATTCATCGGGGCGCAGCTTGAAAATTTCAATAGCAATAAATAAAAACAAACAAATAAACACTGCTGACCCCATTTTATACCACATATCTGAGCGGGTCCGCAAAACTTGATACTGCATGGAATTATTTTTTAAGATACCATAAAGCCTATTAAAGTTGTTAACTTGCGCTGTCTCAATACTGTAGCTTTTAATTTCTTTAATCCCATTTAAATGTTCGGTCAAATCGTTAAATAAATCACGGTTACCTGTTAAAATCCCGTGTCCTCGCCGGCGAGATTCCGCGATAACTGAGCGCATAGCAAAAAACAGAACAGCAGCTGCCAGCAATATTGCTCCGGTTAAAGCCGGGGCTATCATAACTGCAAGTATAACTTGTATAACCGTTATTAACACCGTCGCCAGCATGCCCATCAAACTCATGACAGCAGAACCAATCTTTATTAACTCTGAAAATAAGACATTCATAATATCCGACTTGGCTTTCTTCATTAATAATTGCCATTCCGCATATGCAATGGCTTTAAACAATCTCATGGCTAAAAACTGACAATAACCTTGCTGCATATCTGCATTTAGTAAAGCCTGATAACGCTGCAGTAAACTTTGTCCAAGATTAACGCTTAAATATATAAGGAGTACTATTGGAAGATTAATCACAATCCCTTGGTTTTGCAAGAACAGACTAACATCTGCCATGATGCCGGTTTCTGAAATGCCTGGAATAATTCCGGCAACCCCCAAAAGCGGGATAATCATAATAACGCCAGCACCCTCCAGCAAACCTAGTGCTGCCATCAGCAAAATACTGCCAACAAAACGAAGCGGAGCAAAGTTGTACAATTCCTTAAAGTAAACTAAAATCATTTTCATTTGCCGTATGTCCCTGTTCTGAATATTTCCTCATTTCGCAAAAAGCGGCTAAATACTAAACTACGGACAAGCATCCGTAGTCCCACATCACTTGTTACCTCTCCACTGATTACTGGAAAGCGCTGAAGCTCCTGTTTAATTTTTGCAATATTGAGGTACCTTTGCTCATCTTCACGCTCACCGATTTTCGCAATTTCCGGCACCAACTTTGTCCAATACGGCTGCAATCGCTGCGCCATATCAACCCCTTGTTGTCCCCGCACGTTATAATTAAAGCGTACTTTATCCGGCAGCAGACCTTTCATAGACCGCCTAATCAAATATCGGTCCCGGCCATTTCTCATAAACTGGTTTTCCGGCACCCGTAAGCAAAATTCAATAACCCTTCTATCGATAGCCGGATCGCGCATAATTATGCCATATGGCATGGTCTCTTTGGTATTAAATACACCAACGTGGGAAAAATAAGCAGTTTTTAAGTGCGCCAGCCGAGCCTCTACCGATGTGAGACAATTAATATGCCGAGTATCATGACCAAATTGGCGGAACCGCTCCTTCATGCCAATCTGCTCAGCAAACTTAGGATTAATGGGAACCATGGCCTTAAGATCATTACCTTCCTTCTGACTCCCCAGTCCATGTAGTACCTCTTGCACTTTACTTGGCAGCAAACCCTTTAGCAAATATAGCAGCATCCTGTTTGAGTGTTCATAGCAGCGTGAAGTTTGCCAGGTTTCCCGAACAACCGCACGCCAGCGCCGGTCCGCGAGTAATGAACGCAAATAGGTTTCTCGGTCTCCCCATGAAATGGTGAAGTTCCCATAAGCACCTTGCAACAGCACTCCAACTCCGGCCTTCATAGCTGTCTCCATAATATCCTCCAGCCAAGGAATATTTTCAACAATCTTATAGGGCTGTTCGACAATGGACATTAAACGGCCGTTATCGCTTAATGCATGCCTGCCATCAGCTCGGCAGTATTTTATATCGATATTACCGATGTATTGCCTGACGGCTTCGATATATTGCGATTCGTCCGCTATAAATCCTTTTGATAAATACTCGCGGTACCCCCTAACAGGCAGCATACTAAACGCCTTTAATCGTTCGCCTTTTGGTGCTAGCTCTTTAGCTGCCAACGCAGCTATAGCTGTAGAATCAAGTCCCCCGCTCATCATAACGCCAACCGGGCGAATGCTCCGCATGCGGCATCGAACAGCCTCTCCCAGCACTTCTCTCATAGCCTCTTCATATTCACTGTCTTTCTTTAAGGCCAATTTAGGAAGAGCCTCTGGCTGCCAATACACGTCTTTTTTCAATCCATTGTTAAGCACCATGAGACTATGCCTTGCAGGCAATAAAGAAATGCCCTGATATAAGGTCAGCTCAGGATCAAGCTGATGCAGCACCGAAGGAATAGCTAAAAAATCAGCAATCCAGGTATCATTATGCTTACGCGTGACTTCTGAAATCTCAAACAGAGGCTTTAGCAATGTGGAAAAGGCAAAAAAACCCTTCCCTTGATAATAATAAAAAGTTCTAGTCCCAGCATGATCGACCGCGCAAAAAAGTTGCCGCTGTCTTTCATCCCAAATGGCAAAAGCAAAATCGCCAAGTAAATATTTTGGGCATTCCCGCCCCCATTTTCGATATGCTTTTAAGATAAGCAGGCTGTCCGGCATACCCATTTGTAACGTAGAGGCAATGCCTAAGGCGGCAAAGAGCTCTGCACGGTTATCAATAATGGCATCAGCCGTAATGACGAGTCCTGCCTCTTTACTATGATACGGCAGCTTTTCCTGTACCGATTCAGGCGTAATATGCCGCGCGTGACTACCTAAAAATATTGTTTTATCTGTCCAGGTTCCTTCAGCATCTGCCGGAAAGATTGCTAAATCCCGCAGCATGGCTGCCCCTGCCTCACAGTCAACCGGTGAGCCATCTAGTCTAACAATGCCACAAATAGCACTCATTAAAGTTACCACCGCCTACTATAATGAAAATTTGCGTAATAAAAAAATGCCTGGTATGCTGCACAAACCCCAGCCAATTGACCAACTTTCGTGCAGCAAACCCGGCTTCATTGTTTACTGACCTAGTTTGCTATTACCTATGAGCAACTATTAGTACCGCATGAATACGGTGTACCATATGCACCTGGAGATAACAAATCAGTAGCATGATCATCCGCCTTATGAAAGGCACCTTCTGTCATTTTCAAATCCAGTTCTTGAACTTTAGGCTTCACCCAATTTAATTTTTGCATAAAATATCCTCCTTTACTAATATGTAGCTATCGCCTAGGAAGTAATAGGGCCGCAAAATATAAAGTTCTTATCGGCAGCATCGTAACTATGCGCATCAATAGACATTTGTGGCCCTTTTCCCTCAGTCTTGTTAACCGAAAGTTCTGTTACCTGTGGCATTTTCCATATTTCTTTACACATATTATCACCCCCCTTCTCGCCTTTATTATTAATCAGCAAACCTCCCCACAATTGTGAATAATCCCCTACCCTGTCCCCCTGTAACAATCATTTCCCCGCACCTCAGCCAAGCATGTGCCAGCATTGTCCCTTTTTGGTCCTTACAAACGCCAAGATATAAAGTTGTACTGATGCCCCTTTGGTGCAATAAAAGCTTTGCGGCAATGGCCTGCACAAGACATTTACTTTCCCATGGAGTATGACGGCTGACCAGCGTTACTATTTGTGCAACATGCCGGGCACAGGCGTAATTATTATTCGTTTCCTTCATAACCGACTCTTGCATTTTTTCTCCTAAAAATGGAGCCAGCCAGCGAAAAGGCAGCAATAATATTATCATACGAATAACTGCGGTCAAGCTAAAGATACTAATAAAAAGTACCTTTTCACGCCAAGTAAGTTTCATAAATTTCCCTATCCCTTTAAACAAGCTCAACCAATCCTTTATTGCTAAGTGTTTCTAAAAATGCCAGCACATCACTTTGACAGGTTACTTGGTCCACTTCATACTGTTCAACAAGTACTTCGGTTATTTTACTTACACAACAGGGAGATTCTATCAACTCCCAAATATGGCGGCCGATTTGATCAAGAGCAAAGTATTTACCTGTATCAATGTTAAGCATTACCTTTTCACTATCCATGTCTACAGCTATTAGTCCGTTGACTTGTGCTACCACCGTCTCTAAACTGATATTTTTCTTCATCTTTTTCCTCCTTATTAATGCACTTGCTACACTCAGCAAAATGACGCAGCACAGTCTCCACCAGTTGGTTTAATGTATCAACATTTTTGGGACGCGTCAGTTGAAAAACCGCTGACTGCTTAGAAATGGCCGCACACTTCTCAAAGTGCTGCACGGTTAAGCCCAACGCAGCGATAAGCTCAACGCGGTAAATATTTTGCATGATTGCCATCATTTTTAGCGTGCCGGTCAGCGGCCTAATCGCAATGCCGCCGCCCTCTGCTAAAACAAATACATAAACCGCGGCCAAAGGGAGTGGCATTTTATAGAACCCCTTAGGCAACGGAATAGCATATTTTTCCCACTGTGTGGAAACAACGCGAAATCCATTTGTATCCATGCCCAGCAAGTTTGTACTTTGGGGCCATAGTTTTTGTTGCGGATAGCCTGGTTGCACCCAGAATACTCCATTTTCATCACACCTTAATGCCGATACATCATCTGCTAGTAAATCAAACCCGCGTTGGTGCAAAGCAGCTGCCATTGTAGACTTTCCTGCACCTGACAGCCCCGTAAACAGAACTGCCTGCCCATTAATCACTGCTGTGCTGCCATGCATCGGCATTAATCCGCGTTGCTGTAAAACTATACCCATTACTGTCCCTAATAGGTACAGTTTGACCATGCCAAGATCGGCCTGTAAAAAAGGTTCAACCGTAATTTGCTTGCCAGTAATACAATAAGAGGCTACGCCCTTGGTAATAAATAACGCCTTATCACCTGCCGGAAGCAAGTAACATTCAAAGTCTGGCAGTTTATGGTCAATTTGCTTCATAACATCACCAAGAACAACTTGAACATCTGCAGCGCCGACGCTCCTTATCATTAATTCTGGCAGCATTATTTCCGAATCAATATTAAGGCCATATACCGTATATTGATATGGTTCATATCCAACCATACTTTCACACTGATTCATAATAGATTTTCCTTTCTATGTAATGCTACTACAAATGGTTAATATATATTATTTACTAAAACTTAGTTATTTAACCATTAAATTCCTTATCGCTAATACTATGCAACCATATATACTTTATACCTTTGTGGCTTCCTTATTTTAATTATTTTCCCCAAAAATTAAACTATATAATTCACCTCCAATCGTCCAGCAAAAACAGCAACGTTAGTTTAATGTGCAAAATTCTTTCCCATTTTACAGATAAATTCCATACATAAACCAAGCGTAATATTCATTGATTCAAAAAAAATATATATAATCTTTCTTGTCCAGCTCTTCAACATACACGTCTTGTACTTCTTATATAGATAAAACATTCTACTTGGCGGAATTAACCCTAAGGTAACAGGATTAAAGTCTATTTTTTGGACAAGAACTATAACCTGCTTTGCCAGGATTTTCCCCAATTTATCACTAGCCAATCGACGATCAAGCTCTGGTAAAATTGGTGTACCATAAAACTCACGAGTCAACAGTAGCGACTGATTGACCACATGGCTGACATTTAGCTGTTCAGCTAATTTATACACTGCTTCCCAGGATAAATCACCTTTACGAATAGCCCTATCTATATCCAAAAGCCACTTCATCCGAAACCAGGCATGACCAGCACCATGCAAAACAAGATGCAGGAATAAAACTTCCTTTGTAAGAATGCGTATAAACTGTCCTGCCAAATTGATCTTGCCTACGCACTCCTCAATATTTTCCCACGGAATAACTGCGCCATGTGCGCCTAAACGTAAAGTCAAATCTATGCCTATTCTCTTTACCGGATTAAAATAAAATAGACTCTGTGTATGTTCCATCCATGTTGGTAATCGATCTTGTACCGTACAAACAGACGGTTGCAACTCATAGCCCATTGATTCTAGCGTTTTCCTTGCCTTATCTTGATCTTGAGGACGGACAAGAATATCAATATCATTTGATGTCCTGTGCGTAATATCACCATACAGCAGCTTAGTAAGCGGAATACCTTTTATGATGATAGGTTTAAGCCCTTGTTTATCCATCAATACAACAATCTTTTGTGTCTCCTCCGTCATCTGCAACGTTCTAAACTTATTTTTCCGATCTTCATACCGCAGTTGGTCTATTACTTCAGCCGGTATATCAGGCAGGCTGAGACTTTTAAAACGCCAGTAAATTAAGGGATACAAGCGATGTTTCCTTATTAAATCTAAAAAGTACTGCCAATCCAAATTTCCTTCGATTAGGCTACTTATTTCCTGCTCGTCTTCTATTTGAATTGTCATCTGTGAACAGCATAAAGCAAGTCGCCATTCAGGCGTTAAAGCCAGTCCTAATTTTGAATAACCGCACGGCATACTCATTTCCTCCACCTAATATGTCCTTATTGATTTTCCGACATTAAATATTGTTATTCTTAAGTTCCAATAAGCGATTCCATAATGCTAATGCATTTAGGTCGGTGTGATAGACATAAGCATTGCTTGAAACAATTTTATTGGGGATAGCCGGAAACACCTGATTGTTTTTCATGAAAATGGCCTTTAGATACGAACTTTTACCATTAAATTGGCCATACCGCGGATCAAGCAATTTATTAATACGCCATCTAAGACTGCTGTTCGAATTACTAAATCTTATGGAGATATTCTGCTTGGCTTTTACATATTGAAAATACAACTGTCTCCCGACTTTACCACTAACCGGTACTCTTGACCAAAAATCCATTATTTGATTATCCCATAATGGCATTGTCCATTGATAATTCCAAAACTCATAGACCCTGACGCTATTACAAATAAACTTAGCTTGTCTTTGCTGCCATTCATAGCATTCAAAGGCATCGGCAAATTCTGCCGCCGAATATACTTCTTTATTTCCAATGACCGCCGCAATCTTTTTATCAACAAATTTTCTAACTTCCTGGCTTACAATTGTCCTATCTAACAAACTGTAATGTTTTTCATAAATCGCATCAATTAGGCACTGTCTAGAGTACATCTTATCTTCCGCTAACCACGAAGGAATATGCCCACCCTCAATAAAATCGCCAGTATGTCCGGGAATAAAGACAGCATCATTTGGAAGGATATTTTGCATTTTCAACTGCCATACTGCCGCCCAGTCCTGTGCATGAGCAGTAGTACATAAGCCATCAGCATATCTTGAGTAAGCTAAGAACTCCGGACAATGAGACCATTGATAGCAAAGCGTTCTGGTATACGGAACAAATACCCATTTGTACCCAAGGTATTTGGCAACTTGCTGAGAAACCTTGCTTTCTAAATTACCGTGCCGACCATAGGAAAAGCAGAGAACATTTTCATAGCCTAAACGCTTTAACATTACTGCCACCAACCGAGAATCATATCCGCCACTTAAGGGAATTACGGCCATTCTGCCATTTAAAACTTTTACTGTTCTAGATAAAACCTCCACATGTACCTTGTCTAACTTTTCTATGAGCATGCTACTATCATTAGGAAAATACTGTTTATGGCGATATTGAAAATAACGCTTGGCGGTTAACTTGGCAGAATTGATTATTATTATTTCTCCGGCTTGAATTTGCTTTATAGATTTACATAAAGTTTCTTCACCAGCTACATACATACTGCTCAAGTATTCACATTCAGCGGCACTATCAATAGACGCCTCAATTTTATCACGGAGCCAATAGGCGTCATCTGATATCAAAATATTATCCTCTGTTTGTGCATAATAAAGGGGAAAACTACGCAGTCTGTCAACTGCAACAAATACTTTATCCGCTCGTTGTACTAAAACTGAAAAAAAACCATTAACTTCTTTCATTATTTCCAAAAAATCGTTTTCGCTATTGATATTTGAAAAATAATCCACAGTCCGCTCATCAGAAAAAATTTTATTATCTTGATTAATAAAATATCCCTTACAGTAAATTCCCTCTTTTTCAAACCACTGATATCCGCGATTATTTTTCAAATGAACAATAAGCACACAAATACCCCCTTATTAATCAACAATAATATCTAATACCTATTACCAACCCATAAATAAACAGCAACTTGGGCAAAGAAAAACAGAAAATATTTTTATAAGAAACATTGACTATTCGCAATAAATACAGGCAGAATCCACCCCACACTACGGCGCCCGTTACCCCAAACAACATTATGGCTGTATACGAGTCTTTAAAAAATGCAGCTCCTATGTACAAGGCTAGAAAACGTGACGAAAATAGAATTATTTCAAAAAACAAATCCTGTTTTTGTTTTTGCAGTACGGTAAATATGCTTGATAATGGAGAAGATATAAACACAAATAAAATCCATACACTTAACACTTGTGCATACTGTCCCGCCGCACGCCAAGGCTCACCAAACACAAAACTAAACAAATAGTCGCCAAATCCCGCTATAATTGCCATAGGCCCAATACCAATATAAAAAAGTCGTTTAAATATAGTAAAGGTAATTCTCTTAAGCTCTTTAGGATTATTTCTAACTTCTGCTGCCTTTTGCAAAAATACCTGGCCAACAGAATTTCCTAATAACGACATTGGTAAGTTCATAAAGCGATGTGCAATAGCATAAAAGCCTACGATTTCACCAGTAAAAAACATAGAAATGAATATTATGGGCAATTGAAGTGCCGCTGTATTTAACACTTGCGCTGTAATTCTAAACTTAGGAAACCTCGAATATTTCCGAGCCATTTCCATCATTTTTCTGCTTGTTATCTCTGTAGCAATACCTTTGTTTTCCCGCTTTATTTCTAATCCCAATAATAAATTAGAAGCAAACTGTCCTAAAATATACCCAAAAATTAGTCCCCCCACCCCTTGCCGGGTAAATCCCAAACCAAGATTTGTAACGGCCGTAACAGATGACTGGGCTATGGTACGACGTGCCAAACTTTTAAACCTCTTTTGCCTGTTGCACCAATAATTAAAGACTTGAAACATACCTGCTAGAAAAATAGAGAATGGCAGCAGATATAACCAGACCGCTAACTGACTATTTCCCAATAGGCATGCTATAGGGTAATTAAAAAAGCAAACAATAAACCATAGAAGAAGTGTAAATATACTATTAATTACAACAATTACTGCACATATATTGATCGCATCCTTGTCCTCTTCTGGCAGCATGATGGCAAACTCATAGCATCCTGTGGCCAACGTTACTGCTACGCTGACCATACTTACATATAATCCATAAACTCCAAAGTTTTCGGGAGTATACATTCTTGTTAACACAGGAGCTATGAGAATGGGAATGGTTTGAGCAATAGTAGTTCCGGCCAATAATGTCATCACATTCATAAAAACTGAACCATCTTTTAAATATGCAGTTTGAAAATTTTTCAGCTTGATCATTTCTCATAAGTCCTTCGTTTAAAATTACCAAAATTTACGGATAAATTAATGTAAGTAATTGCTTTCTACGACAACCCCGGCTGCTCTTTTATTGACTTCAATTGCATTTGGTATATTTCTAATTGTATTGTTTTCAACTATACTATTACTGCCTTTGGCTGAAACAAATATCCCTGCCATTCTTTTGCTGTCTCCATAGCGATCCCTTAAAATATTGTTATTGGTTACTTTGCAATTAGTCCCATTCACATCAATACCCAAGCGACTGTTATGCAATATAATAGTATTATTGTCAATAACAGTATCACTTCCGAATGTTGTTATAGCTGCCTGAAAGTTCTGATCCATATCGGCGGCTATATTTGATGTTATGGTATTATTAATGATTGTCGCTCCAGAAACTTGCACTTTTATGGCACGCATATAAAAATTAATAAAAATACAATCCTCAATTTTGGCATCAGAATATTTGAGCTTCGCAGGATCTGTTGCCGGTGCATTAAGTTGTATACAGTCACCACCGCCAAACCCGCGTATTTCATCAA
The DNA here is from genome assembly GCA_021372375.1 of Pelosinus sp. Lineage (GTDB taxonomy): Bacteria > Bacillota > Negativicutes > Propionisporales > Propionisporaceae > JAJFUN01. Next base: position 23,039 of record JAJFUN010000108.1, read on the forward strand.
AAGTACACTTACTAATGGCTATTGACGCTACATCCCATGCCCAAATAGCGCGATTAAGACCAACACAATCATTTATGATAACATTGTCAGGACCACTGATATCATGAAAATAGCAATTCTTAATTACAATATTGCTGCCACCGTATAGATATACGGCGAAAGATCCCATGTTTAAATCCCCATAGGTATTTTTTATTTCACAATCTTCAATAATAATATTGTGCGCATTTTTACTTTTAATAGCACTTTTATATTTTTGGTCTCCATCTATGACTAAATTACGAATGGTAACACCATCTGCTTTAATGGAGAAAATCCCCTCCCCCGTAACCTCATTCTCCAATCCGTAACCTTTTACCAGTGCACCTTTTTCACCAGTAATCACCGCAGCCGACTTTACAGTTAAACTACTGACATTATATATTCCGCTCGGTATAGTTAGCGTTTGTCCACTGGTAAGAGCGGTTAGCGCAGCTTGAAATGCTGTCGTATCATCTGCGACGCCATCCCCCTTGGCACCGAATTCCCTTACATTAATCACATTATTTTCATCCGCGTTATTTGAGCCGGCAGCAATAGTACTTAGTTTAAAGCTACATCCGGCAAAAAACACTAATATAGTCAATAACGTAACCAACTTATAGTACCCTTTACAAAATCTAAGCATTCTTTTCCCCTCACTTAGAAATATTGGACTTAATGGACGCACTATGTAATCGTTCAGTATCATAAACTTCAACCAGATAGATACCATCACTTAATCGCAAAAACTTCGCCCCACTACTTGGTTTTACATCTGATGAAACAATACTACCTTGCCACACGCGAATAAGCGTTTGGGGGTCTTCATAATAAAACGCGCCCGGATACGGATGCGTTACAGCCCTCACCAATCTGTCCACATGCTCCACGGTCATCTCGGTTCTAATCAGTCCATCAGCCGGCATGCGTGCCGGCCACTCCGTAGCTTTGCTGTTATCCTGCTCAATCGGCACTAACTGATTGTTCAATAAATTCTCCCATACACGCCTAATTAGCAAAATGTGCGCATAGTTAATTTTCTCATATAAGGTTGTGGCAGTTTCTCTCGGCTCAACTGAAATCTTTTCCTGATATAATATAGGACCTGTATCAACACCTTCATTTAAAATGAACAAGGTAACCCCTGTTTCTTTAAGCCCTTTTAATATCGCCCAAGGGATTGCAGCCCGTCCTCTCCCCTCTGGCAACAAAGTAGGATGCATTCCTAATACACCTTGCTTTGGCGCACGCAAAAGTAAAGGACTTGCGATTTGCGACCAGCCAATAATAAACAAGTACTCTATCTCGCGTCTTTTTATCTCATCAAACACTATAGGCTCATTTATGTTCGTTATTTTAAGAATATCGATGTTTTCTTTATGACAAAAATCATCAATCCATACTCTGCCCGATTTATTTACTGCGATGTCATCCTTGAGCGTAATCACCAAATCAAGGTGACCGCCGCAATGATAGATTTCTCGCATACACGCTAAACCAAGCTCTACGCATGTTATAAATGCAAATTTCATTTTTTTCACCTCAATACACCGGCGGTCGTGATAGCAAATAGCCAAATGTTTTTATTATTATCTTGACATCCTTCCAGAATGTTATCTGGCTGGCATAAATGCCATCCCATTTAGCCTTTTCTACTTCTGGCATTCCATCGTAAGAATGAACCTGTGCAAGTCCTGTTAAACCTGGTTTACACATACTGGCACCATTCATTCTCCTCATTGTGTTAAGTTCTTTTTGGATGGCCAGTGCCGGACGGGGACCGACGATACTCATTTGTCCAAAATAAATATTAAACAGCTGGGGCAACTCATCAATATTTGTTCTTCTGATAACTTTTCCTACATTCGTTATTTGCGCATTTCCTACCTGGGCAGAAGGAATATCGCCAGTATCAACTTTCATGCTGCGAAACTTATATATATAAAATTCTCCGTTCTTTCCTATGCGCTTTTGCTTAAATATTACGTTCCGGCCATCTTCTAATTTAATGGCCAGCGCACTAATTATCATGATCGGACTTAGCATTATGATTGCGCAAACTACTAATACTAAGTCCAGTAGTCGCTTGAAAATTGATTTATACATTTAAACCTCCATAAAAACTGCTTGGCAGCATAGTTTGAACAGCTGTCTGAAAAGCTTCTGCATAATGCATTCCGGCCTGCCCTCCACGATAGGCCGCCAACCCGGTAAGTGCCTCTATTGAGCGTGGATGCGGATATTTTCGCATAATCCCTTCATAAGCTGCCAATGCATCAATTTTTTGTTGTAGATATTGTTGGCCTATTTCAAAGAAGCTATCTGGAATAAACTGATTTGTCCCTCCTGGAAAGGCCCAGTCGGTAGCTGACAGAATTTCCATATAATACAATCCACGCAATCTAAAATCTAGTGGTTTCCTCTGGAATAAACGCGAAGCAGCCTGACAAGCCAAAGAAGTATGTACATGATCATTATTAAGATCACCGGGATGATGCGTAAATATATATTCTGCCTTGGTCTTTTGAATGACTTCTTCAATAAACTGCACCATAGGCAAATGAGGAACCGTGTTGAACTGTATGTTAGGAAATTCGCCTAAAAAAACATCTGAAAAACCTATGATTTCTTTACTGCTATTAATGTTATTCATAAGTTCTGGAATATTAGGACGATGCCTTCGCGCTTCAGCCTTTCCAGCTAAAATACAACTATATATTTTTAATCCCTTTGCTGCCAAAAAAGATGCCATTCCTCCACACCCTAAAACCTCATCGTCCGGATGAGCTGCTACTATTAATATCGACACGGTAAATCCCCCCTCCCTGACCATTATCAGGTCTGGCTATATAATTTCTTATGGTTGATGTAATCGCATAACTACAAAAACAGATTGCTGATTTTATCAACCCCAGTTTTTCATGCTTCCGATAAATATTCCACACCCCGAATGCAGAAGTAATTTTATTGCTTGACCTAGATCCGCGGATTCTTCGATAACGAAATAAATCATCAGGCATACCATAAGCAATATGGCCTCGTTTTAAGAGCATTAACCATAATAAATAATCTTCATTTCGCGCCGTTTGATAAGTGAAATTACCTGTCAACTGTCTATCAATCATCACGGCAGCACCACAGAATATGGTCTGATGCAGCTCATCATCATACCTCACCAACAAAGGTGGGATAACTAGACGGCCTACGCGGTTTCCGTCATCTGACATAAACCGGTAAGCTGTACAAGAAATTGCTGCCCCTTTGCTCATCATAAAATGCCGCTGCAATTCCAGTTTTTGTGGCAAAATAAGATCATCACTATCTAAAAAAATTATATATCGACCTTTAGCCTTACTAAGTCCCAAGTTTCTCGCCGCAGCCGGGCCAGTATTTTTGCTCGTTTGAATGACTGCAATCCTCTTATCAATGGTACAATATTCTTTTACCATGCATATCGTAGCATCTGTTGAACCATCATCAACTATGATTAACTCCCAGAAGGGATAAGTTTGTGCCAATACTGATTCAATAGTTTGCCTTATAAAGTTAGCAGCATTATATGCGGGGGTAATGATGGAAACAAGATCGTCATAATGTATTAAATCAGCTGCCATTGCACAAACACCCCTTTTTATCATTTCGCGTGTCATTAAAATTTCTTTTTCCTTCCAGCATTGCTGCACATGCCCCAGCAAACGACATATCCTTTTTATATAATTTATGTCTTCTAATAGCAAACTGCAATATCAGCAATAGACACCAAGGTGACGACACTGCCGCAAAAAAAGCTCCTTTGTCCAAAAAATATTTATCATTAAAACCAGTAAACCAGGTTGATGTTTCATGATATACATCGGCAATCTTATGCGTATCGGCATAAATTATAAGCCCCTTTTTTAAGCAATCCATAATGAACAAACTATCCTCCCCTGCACTGTATACCGCCCCACCACCAAACAGGAGAGAAAAGAAGATATTGGCCTTTAAAATACTCTCTCTTTTAAAAGCCATATTAAAAGTTCCGTATTTTAAGCAATTATGGTATCTCACACGTTGAGTTTTTTCTATTGTTATAGTATCCCGTTCTTTATTGTAGCTTGGCACATTAAACATAATTACATCGGCATTCGGCATACGTATAAAAGCATCTTTGATAATAGCTTCATAATTATCCAAATATACAACATCATCATCGGCCATGACGCATATATCCGCAGTCGATCTCATCAAGGCATTATTGCGACTTTTTCCCACACCGCGCTCACTAAATGAATACATTTTATATTGCCTATTATTTATACTTTTTTCTAAATATGAGTTTCTATTACATTGATTTATAATAATAGCGTTAGTCTGAAGATTCATTTTTTTAATTAATGACAAATCATTTTGATGCATGGTAGACACTAATACCTCAATATTCATTGGCTTTTTAGCTCCTTTTATTTTAAGTGCCTGCTTTCCATTACTTCATCAAACACTGCCGCCATCTTCTCAGCCTGTGCCCTTCTTGAAAACTCATTAATAGCTGTTTCAACAGGCTTGAATCCAGTTGCTGATAAAATCTGTTCAAGACACCTCACCAGTTCTTCAACAGAGCTAACCAGGCTTCCCTTGTTTGTTCTTTCCAAAATTATTTTCATATCAGAATCTGGACGGGCGATACAAATTAGTGGAGATTGCAATGGAAGCAAGGTAAAAAGTTTACCTGTCAATGTGCCTTTTGACCATTCATCATCGGTAGCTAAATCTTCTACAATGACGTTGGCCATAGAATGTTGAGCTTCATAATACACTGTTTGGGGATCACAAGATGGCAGCATTACAACAAGCGAGTGCACATCAAGTACATCTATTAATTCAGTTATTTTATTCTCCAAAAAAACCGGACCTAGCGAACGGATGACAAGCTTAACCTTGCCAACTTGTTTTAATGCCAGCAGCAATATCTTCACACTCTCCATTTGATGGTCATAAAAGCGACCTGCATAATAAATATAAACGCTTTTCGGAATTTGTGCTGTCGGAAGATACTTACTGTCTTGGGGCCACTCCCTAGAATCCCAGCCATTATAAATAACATCGCACTTTTTTTGGTAAGCACTACTTAGCATCCCAGCTAATGACTCGCTAACTGTAACTAGCCGACTTACTGAAGAAAGCAGTCTTTTTTCAATTTGAACATCAACAAATTTCGCAAAATTACTTCTATTCAACGGATGCAATGCTGCCAAATCCCGATAATCCGCAATCCAAGGAACATCATAGAGCTTAGCAAATTTGCGTCCAAGCCATAAAGCAGATGCGGGGTCAAATGTAGCTACTACTAAATCTATTTTTGGTAAGACCTGCTGTATTTTTTTATAATTTTCCCATACATCTTTATACCAAATAAAGATATAACGGTCGATTATTCGCAAGCGAAAATTGCATGTACTAAGCATAGCATGCACAAGTCTAGGCCATCCTGACATTTCATTTGCAGTCTTTGATATCTTACATTTATCTATATTTTCACTTGTTTGAAAATGCTCACCAATACGAATAACTCTGTTTTGTGGCAAACTATCCGGCAATGCCCCTACGCTATTAGTAGTAATGATCCACGGAGTCCATCCGCACTTTTCAAGTTGCTTAACCATATACCCATAACGCCTTGCTGCAATATTATTAACCGGTGGATAATGGTAACTAATAATTAGCACGTTTTTCATACTTAACTCCTTATATAATAAGTTTTCTAGACTCCTGCCGATCCTTTTGATTACTGCTTTTAAAGCATGACACCGACTAGGACTTTTATGAATTAAACTCGACTGTATTATTATTACTCTGTGTGCAAGTTTCTCGCGCGACAGATACAACTCCCAATACAACTGCAAGCCAAAGCAAAATGCTGTCATATGCACGAACTAAAAACATGTTAGTGGCCACAAAAATCATCATGTATAATGCGTACCGAGTAATGGGATGGATATTTTTATTAAGCAATAATTGCAGTAAAGCTGCACCATATGTCAGCAAAAGCAATGCAAAAGCAAATAAACCATACTCCTCCAGTATAGAAACTATATTATGAGTATATGTTCCTGGCCGGCCTTCACGCACCTCAAATCTATAAGTTCCCAGAAAGTCTGACTTCATTAACACGGAAGTATTTATTTCGGAGAGCGCTTTTCTCGCTACAAACGACTCATCCCGTTCCGGTTCTAGGACGAACCCAACCATCAGCTTAAATACCGGATGGTAAATTACATTATTTAGGGCGTCACTTTTAGCCATACTAAATGCCCCAACGCCAGCACAAAGAAGTATGATAGCAAGCAAGGCTGTTATTACTTCGCTCTTGTAAAAACGCAACTCCGCAATTTTAGCAATTACCAGCGTAACAACAAAAAATATTAAACTTGCTCTTGAACCGACAACATATAAAATATATAGGGATATCACGAAAACTAAGATTTTACTGATTTGTGAGCGAAAAATGCATAGCAGAAAAATTGTTAAAAAAACATAACCATCACCAATAGCCTGATATCCAATATTCGAATCGACTTGACCGCTATCATGCAAGTACTTTACTAAATACCGCAAGGAAAGGGACAATAATCCTCCCCCCTGACCAACCAAGTGCATACCATAAGCCGCCAATACAATATACTGTATTGATAAATATGTCCATAAGCCTGTTAAGATTTTTTTACTGTTTAACATAAGCTGCCACAGTTTAGCCTGTCTAAACAACAGAAATAGTACTAAAGGATAAAGCGAACCAAAAAAAGTATAACGGATAGCTACGAACGAACCGACAACTGACTCTAGCACCTCATAGTTAAATAGGGAATAAAAAAAGATATAAAAAATTAGGCATAAAAATAAAATTTCAGACCGAGAAAAAAAACGATGCCTAGTGAAAAATATTAACCCGATAGGTATAAGCAAAAATATACTCTGCGGAATTACCGGCATTATATGAACCATTCCAAATATATGCAAAAGCGGTCCAATACCAAATAGATATAATACAAAAAACAGCATTAACTTTTCCTGAAATCTCTTAATTGAAACTTCCATCAGTACACCTCACGCTTCAAACACACTTTTATAAGTTTCTAAATATTTAGCAGATGTCAAGCGGTTATTATGCCATAATAATACAAACTCCCCATTATACTTATGAACAATCTCCTGTATCCCTTTCATTATCTCTTTAGTCTGTTCACAGGATAAGCCCATGTATTTTGGTTCCAATGCAGTAAAATCCGTAACCAATAATGGCTGTTCATATAAGCGGAGTGCCTCCCTTGTTGTAAGGTTATAGACAGGATAAGAAAAACACACTCCGCACCTAAACCCCATTTTGTCTGCATATGATAATGAAGAGTCATAATAAAGTCCCGCGTCATAATAGTGCTGCCAAGTTTCCGGTGACCACCTTAAATAGTGCTGGCGCCCACCAAAACGTTCCTGGAAAATACCTAAGCTCTGACAAGCTTCCCGCAATCTTAAAAACTGCTGCCTAATTTGATGTCCATCATAATAAGAAATGTAGCTGGGATGAATACCGATTTCATGTCCACGGCTATGAATCTCTTTAAGTAATCCCTTAATATAGGGATGCTTAAAAGGATAAAAAGTGTCATACTTAGAATTAAGCTGCTCTGTCATAAAATAAAAACAGCTTTTTAAATTATGAGCTTCACTAATATCCATGATTGCGGAAAAGGTATAATTTTCATCACGATAAAACTGTCCCGCTTTTACACGCCAGGTCTGTATCAGCCTGTTAATCGGTTGGAGCAGCTCATGCCGTTTGACCAGATCGGCAACCGCGCTTCGGCAAGTCCGCTGCCATGATGTAAAAGCATAAGCAAACGGATAGTCTACATCATGCGTAACAACCATTTTAAAATTGCGCTGCTTGCGCTCCATGGCCGGCCAAAGCCTTTTTATGCACCACCATACTATCTCTAAATACTCATTGATAATCGGCCTTTTAAGAAAATCTTCCTGGTAAGCCAATGATGCTGTTGCTAAAAATCGGCCATGCTCGTCATTCTCTTGTTTAACAACTTCTTCGTAACGGGTAAGCATAAAAAAGGCGGCTCCAAAAACATCAATCCCCAGTCGTACTTCATTGTCAACTTCAAATAAATAATTACCAAACTGATCAGCTTCCCCATAAATAACCGGTAATTGATTTTCTGTTAAAACATCACGTATTTCTTTATTTTCTACTCTCCACACAGCCAGTGGCTGCTTAGGCAAAGAATCTCTTTTTAGCCAGTGACCCATAGCATTATTAAAAAATGCGTCAGAAATAATTAACTTCTTTGCATTGTTATCCTGCATCGTAATGCAAATATTATTGCGTTGCTCGTAAATAGATTGATATTCCAGACCTAAAAACTCACCGAGCATAACATGAAGTATGTATTGCCTTTCCTGCTGGAAGGAGGCTGGTTGATAAATTATCATCAAAACAAAGACCACCTCGCCATTTTAATCATGTTATCATGCTTTCCATATGCTCCGAATTGTTTTTAATAGTACGCATTTTTTATTATCCTTATATAAATTAAAGTAAGGTTTCTGCACTGCACCAAAGCTTTTAAAAAACTCTTCGACTTCTTCTATCATACTACCCTCAAAATCGAATTTTTTATTTTGCCCAGCCAATAGCTTAATAGCCTCCCATATTAGTAAACTTTGCGCATTACTGGCCTTAAGGGCAGAATCTATACCGGACATTAATAAATAAGCACTCATCTCATCCCATACCAGATAAATTGCCGCATGAAGTTGCATGTCCTGATCTTCTCCCAATATGATCATCCTTGAATTATGAAGAGTACACGCCTGATCAAGCCTTCGCAAAAATTCTAGGCTATAAGGAATAGCCAGTTTTTTTCTATTGAAAACCAGCTTATTAAGCTTGTAGAACCTAGCAATATCATCATCTTGATAAACCTTAATAAATGCACCAGCCTTTTTTATTTTGGCTTTCTTTTCTCTTGTAAAATTAGAAAAAACAGCATCTGCATCCGTTAAATCTTCAATAACATAGGTATAGCGCGTAGTTTGTTTAAAGCCTCGCCAATAAAAAGGCAGCCAATTAGTTAAACTATAATGGGCATTTTGATAAAACATATCTAGCGGCGGCAATTTATCAAGTAATTTGTCAATTACTTTCTTCTCATACGACAATTTCTTATAATAGGTTTGGTTTCTATTTTGCATAAACCATACTCCCATGGTCTGAGTTAGCAGTGGCATTGTACAGTACTTTATACCAAATTTTTGCTTTTTATAATAAGGCAAACTGGCTACTATTTTATTATTTTGTTCATAAACTACAACATCCCAGTTATTTTCTCCACAGACGGCATCCAGCCACCAATCCTTCGAAAATACCGGTATTGTCGGTTCAATACTACACAATTGTCTATACCTTTCTTTTGTTTCCAACCCCACTAATATAAACCCCTTTTAAAGGCACAATTATCTCAATAATGCCGCCATAATCTGTATTTGCTGATTCTCAGTTAAATATGCCCCCATGGGTAGACTGATTACGCGTTTTGCTACATTTTCCGCTGCCGGATATGATCCTTCTCCTTTACCTAAACGAAAAAAAACTGGTTGCAAATGCAATGGTACTGGATAATGAACAGCCGATGGTATCCCGGCCGCTCTCAATTTTTCTTGATAATTTATCCTATCATCTACCTGCACAGTATACTGTGCATAAACACTGGTACATTTCTCTTGAATAAACGGTGTTACTATACTATTGGATAATAGCTCTGTATAGCGCTGGCCGATTTGCTCCCTAAGGACAACCTCACCAGGGAAAATTTCCAATTTAACTAAAAGTATTGCTGCCTGCAAGGTATCAAGACGGCCATTTATCCCAACTAACTGATGGTGATAGCGCTTTTCCTGTCCATGCAGGCGAATTTGATCCATTGTTTTAAATATATTGCTATCATTAGTAAAGCAAGCTCCGCCATCACCATAACAGCCAAGCGGTTTGGACGGAAAGAAACTAGTGCAGCCAATTGTAGAAAGACTGCAAGACTTTCGCCCTTTATAAGTAGCCCCAAAGCTTTGCGCTCCATCTTCAATAACCGGAAGATTATATTTTGATGCAATAGTATTGATTGTATCAAAATCAGCGCACTGCCCAAATATACTAACTGGTATAATAGCCTTTGTCTTTGAGGTAATAGCTGCCTCAATTAAATCAGGCTTGATATTATAGGTTCTAGGATCAATATCAACAAATACCGGCTTTGCCCCTAGTAAAGCAATTACTTCGGCTGTTGCTATAAAGGTAAAAGGAGTTGTAATTACTTCATCCCCTGCATTAACTCCTAAAGCCATTAAGGCAATTAACAGCGCATCTGTGCCGCTTGCTACGCTTAGACAATGTTTTACGCCAACATAATCAGCAAGTTTTTCTTCTAGCTCGTGCACTTCCGGTCCCATGATGTATTGACCGTGCGCCAATACTTTTTGAATACGCCTGTCCAAATCTTCTTTTATTCTGTCTTGCTGCGCTTTTAAATCAATAAAAGGAATCATCCCCTACACCCCTTTCTTATTTCGTGATAACAGCATCTGTTCTGCAGCGCTCACATTTGATACGCAGTGCATCTTTACTGACGATTACCTCACCACAGGCACAAGCCCAACCTTGTATACTAGCGGGATTTCCATATACCACGGCATAATCCGGCACATTCTTTGTCACTACCGCCCCCGCACCAACGAGGACATTTTTGCCGACAGTTATGCCACACACAATAGTCGCATTAGCCCCGATACTAGCACCTGTCCTAATCCTTGTGACAACATAATCTTTTGCAGTATTACGCGGATATGCACAGCGCGGCGTTTTTACATTAGTGAAAACCATGCTGGGTCCGCAAAAAACATCATCTTCTAAAATTACGCCTTCATACACACTGACATTATTTTGTATCTTCACATTATTGCCGATTGTTACATTAGCAGCGATAAAGACATTTTGCCCAATCCGGCACTTACTTCCAACCCTGACATGCCCTGATATATGACAAAAATGCCAAATCCGAGTATCTTCTCCAATTTGGACAGGGGCATCTATATATGAGGATTCATGAACAAACCAGTTTTTTTCTGTATTCTGAGTGCTGTGCATAGTTGTTATCCACTCCGATTGTGAATTCTTCCCGCAACGGAAGTTTAATTTCCTTCTTGTATTTTACAGAATGATAGATTGCTAAAATGATTTCCAAGGCCTTGCGCCCCTCTTCTGCATTTATTGCCGGCTCCCTGTTGTTAGCAATAGCCTCCATAAAATCCTCAATCAAATTTTTATGTCCAAAACCATATACATTAGGCGGCACCGCACTTTGTTCGGCTAAAACGGCCGCCTCATCTTCCCCGTTAAAGCGCCAGGCTTCAATTTTGTTGACGGCAATTCCGCCTAAAACCGCTGTGCCGGTAGAGCCAAATATATTAAGAGTTTCCTCCAAATTGGTTGGAAAAATTGTCGTAGCCGCTTCAATTATTCCAAGTGCACCGCTTTTAAACTTTAAGACAACAACCGCAACATCTTCGCCTTCAATTTTTCTTAATTTGGTCGCTGTATACGCAAAGACAGATTCAACCGCCCCCATCATCCATTGCAGTAAATCAATAATATGAATAGATTGATTCATAAGACAGCCGCCATCATGCTCCCATGTGCCCCGCCACGGGGCTTGGGCATAATAATCATCATTTCGGTTCCAGCGTACCACCGCCGCCCCATGCGTCAACTGCCCGAAATCCCCTTTATTATAGGCATGCCTAAGCTTTACAACAGCATTATTAAAACGGTTTTGATGCACAATTCCTACTTTAACGCCAGCCTTTTTAGCCGCACTGATAACAGTATCAGCCTCGTAGAGGGACATGGCCATAGGCTTTTCAATAATGACATGCTTTCCGGCCTGTATAGCATCAAGTGCTATCTGTGCGTGAAGACCACTCGGCGTACAAATATTAATAATCTGGATTTCCGGATTATTCAGCATTTCTTTATAATTAAGATATCCTGGGCAGCCATATTTTTCGGCAGCCCCTTCCAGAGCTTGTGGGTCAATATCGGCTGCCGCAATCAATTGAGCGCCCGTTAAAGTCCGAATGGCCTCAAAATGGTTTTTAGAAATGCGTCCGCAGCCAATAACACCAAACCCTACTTTTTCCATATAACCACCCCTAGATTTTTGTAATCTTGCTCTTATATTGATTGTCAACTGCTTTACAGGCATTCCGCGTATCCACAATAGCCTTGGCATTCGCTACTACAAAATTATAATCAATTGCACTATGTTCAGTAGTAATGATTACACAGTCCGCGTGTGACAAGATTTCTTTATCCAGCGGAGTGCTGTCCATATTCCAGTTATATAATCCATGTGCCCGGAGCTTTGGTACAAAAGGATCATGGTAAAGTACTTCTGCCTTTTCCTTGAGCAGCAAATCCATTACCTTTAGCGCCGGCGATTCGCGATAATCATCTATATCCTTTTTGTACGCTACGCCAAGAATTAAAATTTTGGCACCCTTTAAAGCCTTGTTATTTGCACTGAGTACACGATTTACTTTATGCACCACATGATAGGATGCTTGTATATTGACTTCACCGGCAAGCTCAATAAACCGGGTATGAAAATCATATTCCCGCGCCTTCCAGGTTAGATAAAAGGGATCAATTGGGATACAATGTCCCCCTACTCCTGGTCCCGGATAAAAAGTTTGAATACCAAATGGTTTCGTCGCTGCCGCTTCTACTACATCCCACACGTCAATACCCATACGATCGCATAGCAGCATCATCTCATTTACTAAGGCGATATTTACCGATCGATAGGTATTTTCAAAGACCTTCGTCATTTCAGCCACTGCTGTTGATGATACTGGTACAACCTTACTGATTGTTTGCGCATAAAAGGTGGCAGCCACTTTCAAACAATTGGAAGTTATGCCGCCGACTACTTTTGATGTATTTTTGGTGGTAAACCTTTTGTTTCCCGGATCTACACGTTCAGGGGAAAACGCAAGAAAGAAGTCAATACCAGCCTTTAGTCCGGTAGCTTCTAGCCGCGGTAAGATTACTTCTTTTGTAGTTCCGGGGTATGTTGTGCTTTCCAGAGTTACCAGCTGTCCTACTTTTAAATATTTGGCAATTTCATTGGTGACATTTACTATATATGAAATATCAGGATCACGCGTTATGGTAAGCGGAGTTGGAACACAAATTACAATAACATCAACATTTGTTAATAAAGCAAAATCTGTTGTTGCCGCTAACTTTTTTTCGCTGACCAGAAATTTTAATTCTTCGTCCTTCACATCCTTGATGTAATTTTCTCCTGCATTGACTTGGGAAACACGTTTGGGATTTCGGTCAAACGCAATGACATCAAAGCCGACTTTGGATTTTTCTACTGCGAGAGGCAATCCTACATACCCAATTCCCACTACTCCCACGACAGCTGTTTTATCATATATTTTACTTAGTAAAACTTCGATGTTATCCACTGGTTGCCGGCTGATACTTTGTGCTTGGTTCACTATGCTTCTCCTCCATAACCTCAACGGAACTTGTACGAAGTTCCTTATTTTTTACCTGTTTATCCGCAATACGATGATAAGATGGTACTAATTTAACAACAGCCTCTATAATTTTTTTATCATCTACCATATCTTTTAATTCAGCTAATCCAAAAAGCAGCTGTTCTTCATCCACTGTATTAAGATTGGCTACAAAAATTTTCTTATGCTTGCTGGCCTGGGTTCCTTCTTCTGCTGTAAGCAGTTCTTCAAACATTTTTTCTCCCGGACGCAAACCAACGTACTTAATTTTTATATCTTCATACGGCCTAAGGCCGGAAAGTTTAATCAAGTCACAAGCCATATCCAAAATTTTGACTGGCTCGCCCATATCCAGCACGAAGACTTCACCGCCTTGCGCCATAGAGCCTGCCTGGAGAACAAGCTGGCTGGCCTCTGGAATAGTCATGAAATACCGCCGCATATCCGGATGGGTTATAGTGACAGGTCCACCACTGGCAATCTGCTTTTTAAATAGCGGTACTACGCTACCGCGGCTGCCTAACACATTACCAAAACGTACTGCTACAAATTTAGTTTTACTTTTTCTGTTCATATTCCGAATAATCAATTCAGCAATACGTTTGGTTGCCCCCATTATACTAGTGGGATTAACAGCTTTATCGGTAGAAATCATAACAAATATTTCTGCACCAAACTTATCTGTAGCCTCAGCAACTGTTTTTGTACCAAAAACATTGTTTTGAATAGCCTCGGCTGGCTGAGATTCCATTAAAGGAACATGCTTATGCGCCGCGGCATGAAAGACAACCTGAGGTCTATAGCGAGCAAAAATTTCGTTAATCCGTATAGCATCCCTAGTATCTGCAATAATTGGCTCTGTCTTAATATCGGGTCTTTTTCCCCGCAGTTCGTTATTTAATTCATAAATACTATTTTCGCCTTTACCTAATAACAGCAATAAGTCCGGTGACATCTTGGCAATTTGACGACAAAGTTCTGAGCCGATTGATCCACCGGCACCTGTAACCAATACGCGTTTTCCTTTCAAATAATGGGCAATTTGTTTTAAATCCAGATTGATAGGGTCACGCCTGAGCAAATCCTCTAAATCTACCTCACGCAGCTGCTGCATAGGCTTAATGCCATCAAGCAGTTCATAAATTCCCGGAATAGTTCTAACCGAGCATTTCTTGCTTTTACATGAAAGAATGATATCTCTAATGACGGAACTATCCGCTGACGGCATGGCAATAATAACTTCCTGAATATTATAGTTATCAATAATATTAGGTATATCAAACCGATTCCCCAGCACCCGGATACCTAGCAGCGACTGCTTCATCTTATAGGAAGAATCATCAATAAAGCCAACTACTTTTTTTTCTTCATACTGCCTTTGATGAATTTCTTTAGCAATCATTGCCCCTGTATCGCCGGCTCCAACAATTAGCACATTACTAAGGGAACAAACTTTACGACCTTGATACAATGTAAAATGGTACAAAATACGGATAGCCACACGACTTCCCCCGATTAGCACAATTGTAACCAGCCAGCTGATAAAAGGAATACTGTGCGGCAAAGCTATATTTCCCAGCATCAAGCCGCTTCCTAGAAGTATCCAGCTTGTTGTAACAGCTAACATAATTAATATTAATTCGTTGATACTGGCATAACGCCAGAGACAGTTATACATTCCGAAGAAACCAAATATTATCAGATTGACTATAATAATGATTGGTTCCACACTTAATAAGTTGCCATAAAAAAGACTATCAATACTGCCATCCAGTCTAGTAAATAGCGCTAATAACGGAGCTAAAGCTGCATTTACCACATCGCCTAGTATCAAAAGTCCGACTAAAATTTTGCGCCGCATAGTCAAACACCTCCTTCGTCCAAATGCACAACTACATTAATCTTTGACTATTCTCGGCAACCGGCTCACCCGTGTAATAAAGAAAATCCGTGTCATCCTTTACATCATTTAGCACAACGCCAATTATTTTAGCTCGAGCACCTTTTAGTAAATTTATAGCCTTTTTTGCCACCGGCGCACGTGTCTTCTGGGATTCAAGGACTATTGCCACCCCATCTACTTTTGATGCTAAAATACAAGCATCAGACACTACTGAATGAGCTAAAAAGCGCAAGGATGAGCTATTTATTATCACGTAATCGGCTGTTTCCCGCAGTTCTTTTAAAACTGTTTTAATCATTTCATCAGACAATAGGCCAACCGGATTGCAAGGATATTGTGCTCCACTCGTCAATATCCTTAAGTTATCAATACCAGAAGGGCGCAAAACATCCATAAGCTTCTTTTTACCATTTACCACATCAACAAGCCCACCAATCTGCAGACCAAAGCCAAATATATTATGAATACTCGACCAACGTAAATCCGCATCCACCAACACTACCTTTTTTCCTGCATACGCCAATATAGCTGCCATATTAGCTGATATTAACGCCGTCTCTTTGCCATCTCCAATGCCGGTAAATAATAGCGTCCGATATTCTCCGTCTTCCTGCATGTTCAAGATACTGCCTTTTAGGGCACGAAATGCTTCGCCTAGCGGTGACTGTTCACGATCTTTAATTATATATCTGCTCGCTTCACTCACATGAGATTCCTCCTGTGTTATGCTTGTTAGGCACCTTAAAAAACCTTCGCCAACTAGACGGTTTGGCGGGTTTTTGGTCAGGAATGCTGCCAATAACCCTAATGCCTAAGTACTTTCTTACGTCCTCCGGAGTATCAATAGTTTTATAGAAATAATCCAATACAAAAGCTAATATAATACCGCCGCACAGTCCTATAATCACAGCTATAACCACATTAAGCATTGAGCGCGGACGCGACGGTGCAATAGGTAAATCAGCCCGGTCAATGACCTGTACATTTGTTGGCTGAGTCACTTCATCAATACTAGCTTCCTCATAACGCTTGGCGAGTATTTTGTATGTATCTTCGGCTATTGTGTAATCGCGCATCAATTTAGCCAAGCCTTGTTCTCGCTCAGGCATAGATTTTGCTTCCTGCTCCTGCGCTGAAATTGCCTGACTAAGAGCGCTGTCTTTAGCCTGAGCCACTGCTACATCGGCCTCAGACTGCAATTTATTTTGCAGGAGACTTTGATACACTGTATTGCTTGAAGGGGATTCTTCCTTGGCAACACGGTTAATCTCCTCATTAAGTTTTGCTTTTGTTTCGGCAATAGCTGCCTGTAATGCAACTATTCTAGGATGGGTATCCTTAAAGCTTTGTTGTAATCCTACTAACTCAACTTCCTGGTCAGATAGCCGTGTTTTATAGATTTGAATTTGCGGATTGTCCGCAAACACCCCCACATTCTGGCTGTTAAGTTGTCTATTAACACTAGACAATTTAGCCTGAGCTTGTCTCAAATTTAGGTGATTATCCACAATGAGCTTTTTCAAATCAGCCTGCATACCTACTACACTTTTTGTCTGATCCTCAATAGAAATAGTTTGATTTCCCTTTTTATAATCAACAAGATTTTTTTCTGTAATCTCCAGTTTCTGTTTGACTTCTTCCTTGCGATCCCCGATAAACACCCTAGCCTCTTTACCCTCAGCACGAACTATTTCGGTAAGACGATTGATAAATTCTTCAAGTAATGTATTAGTCATCAGCTGTGCTTCTTCAGCTGAGGGCGCTCTTACACTAATTTCCATAATTTGCGTACCAGGCAGCAAGCGAGTGTTAATTTTATTGGCTATATCTTTGTATGATGGTTTATCTGGATTCTCTCCATAAACTTTATCAATCACCGTCTCCACTACGCTGCGGCTCTTTATAATTTCAAAATAGGTTAAAATCTGCTGGCGCAGCAGTTCGTCTGGCGCCATTGTCACAACTGTCTCATTAGGTCCTCTAAAATATTTAACCCTGATTGATACCGTAGATTCATACAGTGTCGCCGATAAAGTATTTATCAGTAACGCAATAGCCATCATCACTAATACCGAGTAATAAATGACCTTACGTCTTCTTTTCAGTATATCTACTATATCTCTCAAGCCAAACTGATCACTATGCATAACTTTAGCCTCCAAAATTCACGTAATAAAAAAAATAAAGCTACTATGCTTACCAATGCATAATTTCATAGCTGGTATTAATATACGGCACAATATCTTTAACAAAATCAATTCTTCCATTACCACTTAAATACACAATATCACCATAATTAAGCACCAGATTTTTGCGGGTATCCCCTTTTTCCAACAAATCTAATACATTTACTTTTATAGGCGTACTCTGCATGTTTTTGTGAATAATAAATACCTTTTTCTTGGCTGCATCCTTGGTCCACCCTCCTGCCATTGCCAAGGCATCTATTAAGTTTCCTCCTTTATCCATTTCATATAAACCGGGATGATTTACTTCGCCTAGTACGTATACTCTAGTCGTATGAAACTTGACTACGTTAACGGCGACACTAGGTGGTTCTACAAGAATTGTGTTTAAACGCTCAATGATAACTGCGGAAACCTCACTGGGCGATAATCCTTCTACTTTTATTTCTCCAACCAACGGAACAGCTAATTTACCATCTGGACGAACAATTACTTCATTAAGTGATAAACCATTAAAACCCATGCCAGAGGAATTTATGCCATGATTAACAGTCCCAATGTTTCCTGCAATATCTGATGAACTTATGATACTAATACTCACAACATCTCCCGAACACAAGTGATAATCATTTGCTGACACAAATAACGGAAACACCAGCAATAAAGCACTAAGCACAGTAATAATTATTTTCATAAGTACCTCCTTCGCTATTTCTTTAATCATTACTATTTTGCGCTTGTAAATATGACATTTAAAATATTGTTTCCATATTATGGTATTATATTCACATAAAATAGTCTTTTTGTAAAGAGCTATTATTGTAGTTTTAAAAGTTATATGGTAATATATGTATGTTTTTTTATAGCTATTTTCTCTCTTATATAAACAAAATATGCAACCCACATTACCTCACTACATAATAATGAGCACTTACTATTTTAGTAAGTGCTCTAAAAATTTAAACCCTAAATAATTTGTTTCCAACTATAGGTATCCATTGAATTCTTGAGACAAATGTATAAACCATCCCCAACACCATTCCCCCCCTCTACCCTAAACAACCTACCACGTTGGGTAGCATCTGCAATTGGTAGTGCTGATATTTTCTCCGGAACTAATGTTTGCCCTTGATATTGAGTAATATATTCCGTTAAAGTAAAGTCGTTTATAATGCTAAAGTTATTTTCCGCATATATCATATCTCTAGAAGATAGTGCAATGTTATTCCTGCAATGCTTGACATAACTAACAATTGAACCTATTGTCTCATGTCCGGTTGATCCAGTATATGCACTCCAGCTAATAATTTTGCTATTCATTATGGACATCAACAGATAACCGGCAGTTGCAGATGCATCAGGATTACCTTTAATCTGTGCAACCCCTTTTACAATATGACAGTTATCCCAAGTAATACAAGCCGGATGATCGGCATCAATATACTTAAAGTACAGTATGATATCAGTGCCACCAGCAGTAGTATTATTGCTGATGGTTACAAAATCGCCAACTACATTTGTAATAGTTGTATTATCAGGAATACCATCCCCTTGAACGCTCATACCAGAAAAAACCTGACCATATACTTTATTAACCTTAATTATATTGCTACCGCTTGAGAATGATGCTGACATAGACTGTATCTGCAAACGAACTGGTTTTGAATTTGCAGTTTTTATCATAGTTTTAGCCAATGACAATATATAATAAGAATGCAATGAGCAGTTCGTTATATTATAGTCAAACTTATTTAGACAAGATGATGAATTAGGGATGGTTATAATATCTGCTTTGTTATCACCTGTATATCCTGTAGAAATTACAGAATTTATATTAGAAAAGTTAATACTGACCGTCTTGCTATCAGCGGTAGGAGTCGTTAGCCCAACATCCTTGGCATTAAGCCAATACAAGCGAACAAACGAGTCACCCGCTATAGTATCAAAATTAATAATTGATGGCAGCAGCAACTTATCAATTGCTCCTCCGTTACAGCTCCATCTCATTAATGTTATTTCATAAATCGGTGCCATTGTAATAAACGCATTTGTAGCTGATGCTCTAGTGCTATCACTAATATCCACGGCTGTGGCTGTTGTTCGCGTAACAGTTGTGTCTAACGATATACCCGGCCCCCTTACACTCATATTTGCACTGATTCCGTCTGTTGATAAAAAGTTTATCGTATAGCTGTTAGCAGAATATGTTCCTAAATTAGTCATATAACCCGCTTGCATTGTTATAATTTTGTTTGTAGCTGATGCTATAAAGTTATTACTCAACGTTATTGTTGTTCCTGAAATACCGGTAACCACTGTACCACCTGGAAGGTTGGAATCATATACCGTAATTCCCTTATAAATGCCACTAGCCAATGATACTGTCATTGTGTTTTGCCCAGCACTATAAGTTGCCCTCGGAGATATTGACAAAGTCTGTGCTGATCGCACAGTTAAGCCGTTTATATTAATGTTGGGAAATTGAACATTTACTCCAGGATCATAGTTATAAATGGCATTAAAAAAATAATTATCTGCTTTAGGAAAGTATAACACTATACCACAATTAGAAAAGTTGATAGTTCCATCAAACTCACAACCTAAATCGCTGCGTAGCGTAAAACATACATTGGTAGTTCCTCCAGTATAATTTCGATGCAAGTGAAATACCACATTACTAACATTGCATAGTCCCCCCCCATGCATGCTTATACATCGGTCTACGCTTGTATTAGATCCTTTGCTCCATACTGCACCATTTGAAATGCTGATATCATAACAGTCAAGATGATAATTTATATTGATTAGATCAAAATCAGTTATATTAATATTTCTGCCATAACTACCGCTAAATCCGCTCCATCCCCACGAACATTTGATACTATAAATATCGAGATTATTAACCCATTGAGCAAGGATAAAGTAGCCATTTTCCCCTGTATCATTATTACCTGCTTTATTGCCAATACAGTCCCTGACAGTTACAAAACTGCAGTCCTGTATCCAAATAACACCGTATGCTCCATTCCCCGCTAATGTCTGATCTTCCCATGTCAATCCCTCAATAATTGTATTGCTGCGGCTGCAATAAATGCCTGCATTAGCACTCTTACCAGGTGGAACAGTTATTTTGCCAACTCTTAACCATATCTTAGGCAGCGTTTCTTTATGCTGCACAGTAATTCCACCAAAAGTTAACCCGATTGATTCATGTGTCGCCGTAACATTTTTGTTCAAAGTAACTGTAGATGTTCCTACTGAGGTAATATATGAATCTGCTTGTATTCCCTCACCTACTACTTTCATTCCATAAATAATTCCATTCATAGATAATGGGGTAATCGTATTGTTTCCGCTTGTTATACTGCAATTGATAACTAATTTCCCATCATGAGCAAAATCCCGGTTAAATGGAAGAGTAAGTGTTCCATCATCAGCAACAAAAGTAGTATCATTTTTAAAGTAGGGATGCAGTCCATTATTGTTACGAATAATCCGTAAACAATTTGACATTACTTTTACAAAACTATTTTTATACGATGACAGGGAAGCATTAAATAGATTGCCTTTTACAAAATCAGCAGCACTAAAAGAAACAATATCTACTAGATTCTGACAACAACTAATAATTTCTCCTACGCCGCCTGAAGCGTTCCATATTAATTCCGCTTCAGAAAAGTCAATACTGCATCCTACACTAAGTGTAGATGAAACCAAAAATTTCCCTTTAGCAATAACAGTTAGCCCTTTAACCCGGCCTACGTCTAATGCTGTTTGCAAAGCTTTCGTATCATCAGTTATACCGTCACCAACCGCCGAGTAATCTTTAGCATCAATACAAAGCGTTTCTTTTAATACACATGGCTCTCTCATAAGTGCCATAAATACATCGCTCCTTTACATTTCTAGGAGTTTTGCCAATTTGATAAAACGAATACCTAACATATTTTCTATCATATTTTATTCCTATGCATGAAGAGAATCTACCAATGCTACATAATAATTTAGCGGCTAAGATGGAACAGCTTAATTTCATATGTAAAGATAAAAATATATAAAAAAACGCTTACCTTTAGGTAAGCGTTCCTCTAATCAGCGACTATCTATCCTCCCAGGCCGTTTCCAGCCAAGTTAGCCGTTTAAAATGCCGTAACCTATTATCCAAAAATAAATAATCTAAATGGCAATCATCTGCGACACGCAGGCTATAATCAAAAGCACGGCAGTGCTTACCTAGACGTTTATGAGCTTAACTACTGCTCGGGGTGGCCTTAATTATTCCATTAATATAGAGAATGCAACTGCCATTTAGTTCGTGTCAATGGCGACGGTGGTCTGTTTAAGTTGTTTTGGTTGGTAATAATCCAGCTTCCTCTACTTAGTCAGTTTCATAGGAAACGGAGGTATGGGAACAGGTGGAACCTCATAGAGTCTTATACCATCAAGTTTGTTAAATAAAG
>JAJFUN010000183.1 GCA_021372375.1 Pelosinus sp.
TGTGGTAATAAGAAAAACAAACTTATAAGCTACGCCTTTCTTTATACCACAGAAAGTCTATTCACATCAGATCGTTTGTACGCGGGCAACCACAGAGGGATTGCCCCTACAAAAACATAAATACCATTTATTTGAGACATAGGTATTTGAACCGTATTGCTTTTTGCGGACACCATAAATGGCTGGTACAATAAAACCAGGAGGTGTCTTAATGAAAGGAAAACGATTTGATCCAGAATTTAAGAAAGATATTGTTAAGCTATACGTTGATGGAGAGCGCACCTGCCCCAGCTTAGCTGAAGAACTAGGTGTGCATGAAAACACAATTTATAAATGGATTCAACAATATAAAGAAGATCCAGAACAAGCATTTCCTGGCTCTGGACATCTTAAAGCAGATGCAGAAGAACTAAGAAGTGCTAAACGCAAAATCAAAGACTTAGAAAATGAAATTGCCATTTTAAAGCAAGCAACGGTATACTTCGCAAAGAACAGCAAGTAATATATCAGTTTATTCATGCTCATCGCTCAAAATTTGCTGTTCGGGAGTTATGCCGCATTTTAAAAGTCTCAAAGAGCGGTTACTATGACTGGGTGAAAGCCGGTTGTCCGAAGCCATTTGCTCAAGATGCTGTTTTAGTGGCACATATACAACAAATTGAACGTGAAAACGATCATAATTACGGCGTTCAAAAAGTGTATGAAGAACTTAATGGAAAAGGCATTTCCGTAGGCCGTAGTCGCGTACAGCGCGTTATGCATCAAAATGAAATTAAAGCTCAGATTAAAAGTAAGTACAAGCCGCAGACAACTAAAGCCGATCCAAATGAGCAGGCGTTTCCCAATCTTTTAGATCAAAACTTCAATGTAATCGAGTTTAACACCGTATGGCTTGCGGATATCACGTATGTCAGAGTTGGTGGCAAATGGTGCTATCTTGCTGGTGTACTGGATTTAGCAAGAAGAAAACTAGTAGGTTGGTCATTAGGAAACAGGCCAACGGCAGAACTTGCTGCAAAAGCCCTCAATATGGCCATTTTAAGAGAAAGACCGCCCAAGGGGCTTATACATCATTCTGATCGTGGAAGCCAGTATACATCGAAAAAATACAAAGACATATTAAAGGAAAATGGCATTATCGGCAGTATGAGCCGCAAAGGCAATCCCTATGATAATGCGCCCATGGAGTCATTTTTCCACCTATTTAAAGTGGAGCATGTTAAAAAACGTTATTTTACCACAATAGGTCAGGCAGCTGACAGTTTTAAAAATTGGTTTTATTATTACAATACTAGAAGGCGTCATAGTGCATTAGGTGGTATTTCTCCGCTAATGTACGAAATCAAGAGATACTCGCCATTTAACCTGTCCGCGTAACCAAATATGGTTCAATTTGACATTGCTCTTGAGAGGGGTGGCGCGAAGCGACGGGGTGTGTTGCTTCCTGCCTCCAAAACATACCAGCCAAGAATCCTGTTTATCTAGCAGGATTCTTGTTTTTTTAGTCGAAATAACATTATGTAAACATGAATAAAGTAATAATAAGATTATGAAATTGTGTTTATACCTTATTATTCCTGAATTAATACCAATATTTACACTACATGCTAAAGCAGGATATTAAGAAGAAACGTAGAATTATGTTAACAAGAAACCTGTAAAAAGCGACAGGGGCATAGGGGCAATATTCTTAATCTAGGGGAAGGGTAGAGGAAACGTGGATACTCTTACTTTGAAGCTAGCAAGAGAATGACTCCCCCAGGCCGGTGCCATCACCCGCAAAAAAATATTAATTTATTAGGGGGATTTATCACATGAAAAAAAGACTTTTAAAAATTGCAATCACTACAGCTTTAGCTGTAACCTTTGCTGCTCCGGCATTTGCTGCCAATGTTAATCCGTTTACCGATGTTCCGGCGAAACACTGGGCCTATGATGCGGTTAACAAATTAGTACAAGCTGGTATTGTTGATGGTTATGCTGACAAAACTTTCAAAGGTGACAAAACTGTAACCCGTTATGAAATGGCGCAAATCGTAGCAAAAGCAATGGGCAAATCAACTAATCCAGAACAAAAAGCCATGGTTGACAAATTAGCGGCTGAGTTTTCTAATGAATTGAACACCCTTGGTGTAAAAGTAGACGGCATGCAAAATCAAATCAACAATATGGTAAAAATCTCTGGTGATGCTCGTGTACGTTATGAAAATACTAAAGATGACAAAGAAGGAACTGACTTCCGTGCACGTATCACTTTTGACGGAAAAATCAGCGATAATATCAAATTTAATGCTCGTTTGACTAGCGGTAATATTGGTTACAATCAAAGTAACGCTGTAACTGCTCAGGTAGATACTGCTAACGTCACCTTTAATGCATTGGGACTTACCAATACTATTGGTCGCCAGGATATCAAATTAGGCTCCGGGTTTATGATGGATACTCAGTTTGATGGTATTAAAACTACGCTTGGCGGCTTAAAATTATATGCCGGTAACACCAAAGGCTATACTATCCCTGCTGCTACTTTAGCTGAAAAAGTATATGCAGGTGAATTCAGCACAAATCTTTTGGGCGCTCAGATTACTGCAGATTATTTGGACAACAAAGGCTCTAACAATAAGTTTTATGGCGTAAATGCCGGTTTCGGTCTATTTGATGGTGTAGCAGGCAATGTTGAATATGTAAAAAATGATACTACCGGTGAAGCAGCCAAAGCATATGGCGTTAAATTTACAAAACTTGGTTTAAGCGCGACTTACCGTGATGTACAGGGTTCTGCGTACACTCCATACTCAACTATGGCCAGTGATTTGAATGCCATTGACGGCGGTACTTCCTTCAAAGGCATGGAATATCAATATGATAAAGCTTTAGACAAAAATACTGCACTGAATGTGAAATATCAGGACTTTAAAGGTATGAGCGCACGCACTGCAGCAACTGTAAACGTAAAATTCTAAAACAAAATGATACAAGCAAAAAACGAGGTGCCTGGGCATCTCGTTTTTTGCTGTTATAATCAAAGAATATACAATGTTACTTCACCAGCTAAGAACTTACATCAAGTCTCTCTTGAAAAAGCAATGTCGAATACTTACAATAGAAAATAGTAAAAATAATTCTCCTCCTGTCGCTGAAGCGACATCACCCTCCGTGCGGCAATGTCCAATATCTATGCTTCAAAATAATACCAATTGTCAGTATAGTATTTATTTGTATTTAAATCGTAGGGGCAATTCACGAATTGCCATTACCAGCTGGAGACAACCTCTATTAGTACGTCTCTGCTAATAGGGGTAATTCGTGAATTACCCCTACACATAAACAACTATTTATCAACATTAGCAATATCACATTAATTACCACCATCGATATTTGACATTGATCTTTGAGGGAGGTGGGTAGAAGCACCGGAGGGAGTCGGTAAGGATGGACTAGTTGCTAAAAGTATTCCTTTATGGTTGAAATAACAACCTCATTTAAATAAATTGGTCCTATATAATTTAAGATAATTGAAAAGAAAAAGCCTTTATGTTAAATTGGTATAAAATACTTTAAAAACGTGCAGGAATTTTGTTGAAGAAGGCGAATATTTTGTCACATGAAGAAATTGTCATATCGATAGATCCCGGCAGGGAAAAGTGTGGACTGGCAGTTGTTAAAAGGCCCAATATCATTATACATAAAGGCATTGTTCCTACTAAGAATTTAGTTGCGGCGGTGCAGGGGCTAGCAGCTCAGCATGGCGCTGCCCGGGTAATCTTGGGAAATGGTACTTCATCAAGTGAACATAGTAAGAGACTTCATGAACTTGTATTGCAAAATAAAGTACAAGACATTGTTAGTGTTGACGAATATCGCACAACTGATATGGCCCGTATTCGCTACTGGCAGGAAAACCCGCCGCAAGGCTGGCGGCGCTTTGTGCCTGTCACTATGCAAGTTGCGCCTGTACCGGTCGACGACTATGTGGCTGTGATTTTGGCGGAAAGGTACTTTAAGGCGCTCAGTTAATGGCTATAGGTTATGGGCTGATGCTACTGGCTCTTGGCTTGGAGCTTCTGGCTAATCTCAAAATCAAGAGCTAAGTGCCAAAAGCCCAAATTGTTAAACATATATTTAACATACAATATATTACTTGTACATAAATGAAAAATATGCTAAGATAGAAATCGTACTATTGAATTTTCAAATTTATACATACTATGTGGTCTTTTCACTATATGAGAATTACTGGGGAGTTACAACATAGCTTTCTGGCAAGTTCTTGTTATAGTGTTAGATAGGAGCAAGCTTTAAGCAAAGAGTAAATTTTTATAAGGAAACATGGATACTTATGAAAAAATCTTTACTTAGGCGGCTCAAAAAAAATAAAACCTAAGGAGAGAAAAGACATGAAAAAACGTGCAATTTTATCTTTAGCAGCAGGTTGTGTATTTGTTGCTAGCAGTGCATTCGCAGCTGCAAATCCGTTCGCGGACGTTCCTACCAAACATTGGGCATATGATGCTGTATCCCAATTGGCCAAAGACGGTATTGTTGATGGCTTTGATGCCAAAACTTTTGCCGGCGACAAAACTATGACTCGCTATGAAATGGCGCAAGTTGTAGGTAAAGCTGTTTACAGAGCTGACAAAGCCAGCGCTGAAGACAAAAAATTGATTGACAAATTATCCACTGAATTCGCTGGCGAACTTAATAATCTGGGCGTTCGCGTAGCTTCTTTGGAAAAGAATCAGGCTAACCTTAAAATCAATGGTACTTTAGAAGTTCGTTATAGCAGCAAGGATTATGAAGTTGCAAATAAATCCACTGATGCAAATGCTCAATACCGTTTGCGCTTGACTGGTAGTGCAAAAGTTGATGAAAATACTGCTTTCGGTTTCCGTGTCGTAAATAGTAATGATAATTATAAAGCTGGAAACAACTTCAAATGGAATAAAGGTACCTGGTATGCTTCTGGAGACGGGCAAACCACTGGTAATACCTTCGCTATCGACAGAGCTTTCCTTACTAGCAAACTTGGCGTAGTAGGCGTGACTGTCGGTTCACAGAATATTATATTTGGTGCTAATAACTTCGCATTTGATAGCACTAACACTGCTTTTGAAGGCGTACGTTTTGCTGGTAAATCTGGTGTTGTTGATTTGGCAGCTAACTGGGGCCGTTTTGAATCTAACTTAGATTTGGCTTCTATTGAAGCTGGCTCCACAATTGGTAAAGTAACAGGTAGCGTTGGATATGCTACGTTGAAAGATCATAAAACTGCTGATGCTTACTATGATAAAACAATTGCTAAATATGTTGACTTCAGCGGTAAATATCAATTTGATAATCGGTTTAGCCTTGGCGGCGAATATTTGATGAACCAAGCTACTGATGCAGCTTATACCGATAAAGGTAAAGCCGGATTTGTATATGCTCTGTATGGTGCACAAACTTTAGCTAAAAAAGGCGACCAAAACGTTAAACTTGCTTACTACAAAGCTAACAAAAATGGTTTAACTCAATGGTCTAGTGTTGATAACTTGTATAATGCTACTGATGCATATGTTGGCAATAAAGCCTTCAAAGGCTTCAATGTTACTTATAACTATGCATTCAGCAATGCTTTCTCTGGTTACCTTTTCTATGAAAAAATTACCGACAATGCAATTACAGCTGATAGCAATGGTGGATATAAAATTTACCGTGCTGGTCTAACAGCTAAATTCTAATTTGAAATATAATTGAGTATAAGACCTCCGAGCTTCGCTCGGGGGTCTTATTTTATTGTTGGCTTCAGCCAGTGGAGCGCGTGAATTTTGCGCTCCACAATAAACTACCCGCGATGAAAACAAGAGGACAGATGAGTTGTTTCCTGGCAATATTAGAAATAATATCCATGATATCAAAAGATATGCCAAGACAAGCACGGCGGCAAAGTTGCAGTAGAGTATATCATGTTATAATGAGGGGGATAAATCGGCAAAGTATTTTTTGAAGATGACGAGGATAGAATGAAATTTTTTTAGATCGCCTTGCTAAATACAAGGAAGTTGGTCAGTGTAAAAAATTTCCTTGTTCTAAATGGATAATCATGTGCATATCTTAAATACAGGAAATGCGAGAATCAGTTCGGGCTATGTAATCTGGGATAATGCTAAGTACTTTCCAAAAAATTAAAAAAAATTTAACAATTTGGCAGGAGTAATAAAAAGTATGTAGAATTATCCAATACAAGTTGTATTACATATAATTTTACTGTGATCTTTCGCTGAAGAGAACTGAAAGGGAAAGAAAGGAGGTGTACCTTAGGATCCCGAGAGCAGTTCTTGAAGTAAGTGATAGATATGAGTCTTCACCTTTAAAAAAACAAGTATGAGGAAACATGGCAACTCTCTTGTTTTTCTCGAAGGTTGGCTCATCAATAAAACAAAAAATATTAAAACCTAAGGAGAGAAAAACACATGAAAAAAAGTTTAGCAATTACATCTGCCCTAATATTTACTTTGGGCGTTGCTGGTACTGCATTTGCAGCCGCAAATCCGTTTGTAGATGTTCCGGCAAAACATTGGTCTTATGACGCTGTTACCAAATTGGCACAAGATGGTGTTGTAACAGGTTATGACAACAAAACTTTCCAGGGCGACAAAGAAATCACCCGTTATGAAATGGCTGTTATCGTAGCAAAAGCTATGGGTAAAGCTGAAAAAGCTAATGCCGAAGACAAAGCTTTGATTCAAAAGCTGTCTGCTGAATACAGCAAAGAATTGAACACTCTTGGTGTTCGCATGGACAACTTGGAAAAGAAAGTTGACAAACTTTCTATAAGCGGTACTGCTCGCGTTAGATACGATCATCAAAAAACAACTGTTGCTGGCGTAACTCAAGATCCTGCTATTGATAGTCACATGAATTTAGATGTTTTTTATGGCTATAAAATAAACAACGATTGGTCAGTTCAAGGCGAAAGCGAATGGAAGAGAAACTTCGCTGGTAACAATTATAATGGGTTTACTGGTCCTAGCACTGATGCATCAAGTGTTAACGCTCAGTTTGAACAGTTATATGTAACCGGCCCTGTAGCCGGTGCTACTGTAAAACTTGGTAAATACAGCTACTTCTCAAACTATGGATTGTTATATGATGACAAAATCACTGGTGCACGTGTTGCTTTTGGCAACAAAGTACAAGTTGGTTTAAACTACGGTAATAGCGATAGAAACTATACTGAGCCTGTACAGATTCTCCCTGGTACCTGGGTAGATGCTTCTAGGCAGAACAACAACGTAATGGCTATTGATGCTAAATGGGCAGTAAATGAAAAATTAAACATTGTTGCTGATTGGGAAAAAGTTAAAAACGATAAATTAGGTACTGCCTATGGTACTGCACCGGTTGGCGCTCCTAATGCTATTAAATATTATGACTTTGGTTTTGATACTAAGCTTGGTCAGAATTTTACTTTACAAGCTATGTATGCTAAAGCTGATGCTGATACCGACAACAACAAAGCTCATTTTGTCCAACTAACATATAAGGCCGCTGACTCTACTAAAGTAGGTTCGTTTGATATTTTTGCCGCATATCGCAAAATTCCTGGAGAAGCATTCAGTCCGGTATATCCGACTGGTGACTGGGTACTTAACTTCAAAGGCTATCGTCTAGGCTTTGATTTCGTTCCAATGGAAAATTCTAAATTCACTACTTGGTATCAGGATGGCAAATATGTTGATACCGTAGGCGGTCAAACTAAAGATGCAAAAGTTAAAACTTATCGTGCACAGGTTGAATTCTATTTCTAATTATTACGATGAGGACCCCGCTGATTTATCAGCGGGGTTTATTTAATTTTCCCAACGCCCCTCTCCAGAGCAATGTCAAATAGCTATGTTTTCAAAAACACGTAGATAATAGCTTGTATCCGATTATCTCACATTTATAATTTGACACTACAATCAAATTTGCAGTAAGATATAAATAGATGTCCTTGATGCACTAGGGGGATAAGCATCGAATAACAAACTAAGGAAAAGTTGAATAAGTAACAGGAAAAAATCTACGATATTGTAAGATTACAGATTGCCCAGTAATGCTTTGAGCTTTAAAGTTATGAGCAAAGAGCCCATAGCCAAAAATCATGAGGGGAGTATTTGATATGTTGCGCAAACTATTTGTATCTACTTTAGTGTTTGTGTTTTTATTTTCAGCACTAGCTTCTGCTAATGCTATTCCGGCCGAAGGCATGACCTCGCAGGACAAACTTTCGGCGGCGGAAACCTTTGTTTATGGCACAGTGCAAACAGGGTCATTAATGGAGAGAATTAACAAAATTCAAAAAGACATGTATGGCAAGACAACTAATGATCCTTTAATGCAAAAGATTGATAAAATGTATGCATATGCTAAAATTACCTCTTTGGAGGCACCGGCATTTTCCTTTCAGCTAAATGCATTGGAATGGAGTTTTAACCATACTATTTCATCAGATAGACCGGCTAAGATTAGGCTTGAAGATGTCGAACATACCGTGTCAGGTAATGTAGTGCAGGGAGCGCTTGATGATCGCTTACATAGTTTGCTGAAGCTGTCGTATTCGGCAGGTCGCGTAGAAGCAATCGGAACATCAATTCCTAAGGATTCTTTAGTTAAGATTAAAATGACGCAAGCGCTTAGCAATAAAACTAATCGGGTTGGCGATAAGGTCGTATTTCAGGTAAATGAAGATGTCTATGCAGGCGGCGTCTTGGTAATTGCTAAAGGTGCTGTAGGAACAGGCAAAATTAGCAAAGTTGAGCAGGCGAGAAATTTTGGCCGTGATGCTGAGCTTAAAATTGATTTTGAGAGCGTCGAGGGCTTTGATGGTACTATGGTTCCGGTCTTTCTTGGCGATAAAGCCAAGAAAGAAACATTGTCGATGGCCAAGGCGGCCGGCGCCAGTGTTGCCGGCATGATAGTACTTGGTCCCATTGGTATTGTTGGTGGAGCTTTTGTTCATGGTAAAGATATTACTGTTCCGCCTGGTGCAGAAATGTATGTGCAAACAACAAATGATATTGATATATATGGTATACAGTCAAAATAAATATTAAAATGAGGCAGTGACAGTCGGGGACGC
>JAJFUN010000117.1 GCA_021372375.1 Pelosinus sp.
AGCCAAGAGACTACTGGCCAGTTTTTTCGCCCCTGCGGCAAATGCTTTTTCATCAGCCAGAAAAACCTTGCCTGCCTCGCTATCATCTACAACAATGGCCTTAAGTCCTTTACTTCCCATTACAGCGCCAAGTCCTCCCCGCCCAGCCTGCCGCGTAGAATTTCCTTGCCAATCGGTAAAGCCAATACACGCTGTTAGTAATTTGTTTTCGCCCGCAGTGCCTATGCAGCCAATCGACGGCTTCCCCGCATAGCTCTTTTTAAGACTCTTAACTGCCGCAAAAATATTAAGCCCCCTAAGCTCCGGCACCTCTTGTAAAATTGCCCCTTGACTACTGATATGTAGAATATATGCGCTCTTTTTCGCCATACCTTCTAAAATAATTCCCTGAATCCCCAGTCGTCCAAGCTTATTATCCATACCACCGCCTGCGCTGCTTTCCGTGACATGATTGGTTAGTGGACTTTTCGCGCCCAGAAAAAGCCTGCCTACACCTGCTGCGCCTGTTCCAGACAAGAGGCCAGCAGCAAAAATCAATTTATTACGTTCACTTAACGGATGAGCATCCAAAGCTGCCTCTGTTTGTATAATCCGTTGGCACAGCACTCTGCCGCCCAGTCCTTGATACCTGGCTCCTTCATCAATGCTTACCGTTAATGTCGACATATTCACACGATAAAACACGTTAGTTCCCTCATTTCAAATATGAGTAACTTTACTTTATTGTTTACCAAATATTCTTGATATTTTTTTGTAGCTGCTGTTATTATTATCTATTCCCCATGATAAATCTACTTTGTTTGAAGATAAATATTCGCCGCCTTAGTTTATTCACCTTCAAGTAAAGTAGAAAAATGTAGTATTAAGTCAAAAAATAACCAGAATATTTTATTGCAGACCATCATTTTGCTATACTCCCCTCTAGAGACACCGTCACTTGGCAAAACTATCATAAAGTCTGGAGCTATAAGTCATATTTGCAAATAATTAATAAATACTTATACTAATAGTATAGTTAATATATTAAATCAAGCCATATATATGGACCAGAATGAGGATATTATGCTTCCATCACTTGCAGTTTTTCACGACAAACAATTTCAATGCATTGCCTTATCCCATAGCAGTACCATCTTAGGCACCAACCTGTTTATGCCGATTCTTTCTGTATTCCTGCAATACAAAGGCTTTTCCGAAACACAAATCGGGCTGATTATTGGTGTGACTGCCGCCAGTGCACTGTTTATCCGCCCCTGGGTAGGCCTAAGCGTTGATACTAAAGGTAGCCGCTGGGCCATTTTAATTGGGCAGGTTTTATTTTTCTTGTCAACGACAGGGTACTTATTAGCCAGTCAGTTTATGTCCTTCTTTATTTTACGGCTGCTGTTCGGCATCGGCCTGGCCTTTTACGGTACAGGTGCTGTTACCTTTGCCAGCAGTATCGGGCAAAAAGAAATAAAAACAAACGCCATTGCCATGTACACCTTAATTACCATGCTGGGCCTTGGCATCAGCATGGGAGTATCCCAAATCGCCTTTGACGCTTTTGGCTTTGATGCGCTTATTATCGTAAGCCTCGTCCTGATTATTCTCGCCTTTGGCGTTATGAAGCTAACAGCCAAAACTACTTTACCGCGTGCGCGCGGCAAACGCGCCCCTTTTTTGGCTGTGCTTAAATCACCTGTTATTACAGCCACCACCATCAGCCAATTTGCCGCAGGCTTCTCCTTTAGCGCCTTA
The DNA here is from genome assembly GCA_021372375.1 of Pelosinus sp. Lineage (GTDB taxonomy): Bacteria > Bacillota > Negativicutes > Propionisporales > Propionisporaceae > JAJFUN01. The sequence goes on from JAJFUN010000117.1 coordinate 1,741, forward strand.
TTTACGTTTATTCCGCTGGCCTCGCTCGCTGAGAATATTCATTTTTATTCCTTATATTTCATTTCCTTTGCCGTTTTAGTTATTGGCTCCCGTTTTTTTGTCCAGCAGCTAAATGATACGTTAGGCCTACAGGGAACGATAATCTACTCGAGCCTTGCCATGCTCATCAGTACAATGCTGCTGTTTATCGGCATAACGCCGCTTGTGCTCATAATTGCCGGTGGCCTCTTCGGCATCGGTTTTGGTGCTGTCTTTCCGACCTTGGTGCTGCTTATCGTCAAAAAAACGCCGGAAAACAGCCGGGGTACAGCACTCAGCATTCTTACGGCGTCAAGCGACATCGGCAACGCGCTTTCAGCAGCCATTCTGGGCGTTGTCGCCGAGCATCTGGGCTACGGCGTTTTATTTGGAGCCATCGCCATAACAATTCTCCTAAGCATTTATGGCTTTTATGCTATATGCGGCAGAAAAGCGGCGTAATCACAAAAAACAGCAGGAGATTTTCTTAGAATCTCCTGCTGTTTTTTATTCGGCTCAGCTTAAATAGCTTGAGCAGCAGTCCGTCTTTGAGCTCAATAGCATTGGCCGGACATAATTCCTGACAGCAATAACAGCGTATGCATTTAGCATAATCAATGGAGGCCCTTTTGCCTGCTATAGTAATGGCGTTAGGCGGGCAATGGGCTTTGCATCGTCCGCAGGCAATACACGCGGCAGAGGCCTTGGGCTTGGCGGTAAACTGACTTTGGAAAAAGCCAACAAGCCAAGGCGGAAAATAGGTATCCATAGACTCAAAGGTCTTGGGTTCTTTAAACTTTAGTCTAATATCTTTAGCACTGCCCAAAAGCTCAACTTCAGGCAAAACTGAGATATAGCCCCACTCTTTGGCTCGTTTGCCTACCGGCAGCAGCCCTGCCTCAAAGCCCATTACAGCCGCCATAACAGCATCAACGGCAAAGGGATTGGCTCCCGCCAAGATCACACCAGTTTCTTTAGGCTGGCCATTACGCGGTCCATTGCCCTCCATAGCCATAATACCGTCAACAATAAACAGCACAGGCTTAACCATCTCTGTCAAATCAATGAGCATCCCGGCAAAATCGCACATATCCTTCATTCTAAGATGAAACTGCGCCTTATCCGGCCCCACCACAAACCCGAACTGATTTTTTACCGCCCCCGTTATGCCCATAAAAGTATGCGTCTTCATCTTCGCCAAAGAAATAATTTTATCAACTTTATGCACCACATCGGCAATGGTCATTTTCTTCAAAAAATGACCTTCCGGATAAGAAACCTCCACCCCTGTATCAAACGGCAGTATTTGGGCGCCTTCCTCCTCACAGACAGCCAGTATCCCGCATTTTTCCGCCGCTTTCACCGTACCCCCATACCCCGGAGAATCCCCGACAAACACTAAAGCCCCGCGTCTTTTAACCGCCCGGATTACCGCGCGGACAACTTCGGGATGGGTAGTTACACAGATATCTTTGTCGGAGCCTTCGAGCATGTTTGGCTTTAACAAGACTCGGTCGCCTGGATTTATAAACTTGTCTATCCCGCCTAATAAAGATAGGGCTTCTTGAACGCCTTTTTCTACATCATCGTAATTGTAAGCAAAGCTATCTACTTTGACTGCTGCTACTTTCTGCATTAAAAGCCACCTCGTACACTAAAATATAAAAAGCAACTAATACTTTTATATCATAGAAAAAGAATCGATTATTTTTTCTAATTCAACTACCATCGTTTCATAATATTCTGTTGGAACACCTACATGAAAATCCCAAATATATTTGTTTTCTACAAAATCAACATCTATCGTTTTATTATCATCACCAGACCGTACTATCCATATTACTTTGTGCCTTCCGATCTCCTTAATAGTACCATCAACTGGAATATTGCGCTCTATGGCAGGTTTCATAAACCTTTCTTTAATGGCTTCAATCCGTTCATTGGGCAATTCATTAGACGAATTAAAAGTTGAATTAGAAATCTTCGTTGGACAGCAATTATTGCCCCCATCTCTTTTCCATCATAAACAACTGGAATATGTTTATATAAAAATAGCATATTCTTGCTTGGATCGTTCCCTGATGAACCTGCCCCGTACCAGCCATCTGGAAGTTCCATTTTACACTTATACACATCATTCTGATATGTCTGAGCATATATCGAACTAGCAAATCCGCAAATATACAAAGCCAGCACAATAATGCATAATTAATGTAACTACAATCCCGGTCGGAATTCTGCCTACAGGAGTTTCTGAGCCTGCTGTTCCGATTAGAGGCATTCCCTTTTTTTGGTGCAATTTTTATACAAGAAAAATATCAGCATTCGCTGATAACCAAGCCAAATAATTTTGCAAAGCCAACTGCTTGTTCTGGAGAAACGATACACCCTTGCACATCTTCAATAGTAACACCAATTTGCCTAAACTCACAGTTGCTTAAATCAATGCCTGCGAGTTTAGTACCAGATAATTGAATCTGGTCTAAATTTGAATTAGAAAAATACACATTGCGTAGTGTTGCTGTATAAAAATCGGCATTAGCCAATGAACTGTTTTGAAACTTCACCTGTTTGCAATTTACATTACGAAAGGTAGCATAATCACCATAGCAGTTATCAAAGAGTACATTGCGCAATGCTGCCCCTAATAAATTTACACCCAGCATTTTACAATTTTTTAGCTCAACTTGATGCATCATAGCTTCAGCAAAGTTTGCATTTGATAGATCACAATCTTCAAAAATAACATTAGTCAATTCCAATCTGCTAAAATCAACTTTTTTTAAAATTACATTTTTAAAAATGACCTTATCAAATAACACATGCTCTGCCATCTGATTCTCAACTATACAATTGCTGATTATTCCCATTTCAAAATAGTCCTCATTACAAATCCTATCAGGAAATACAACTTCAGTTAATTGAGCGGGAATATCTGGTGATAACATCTTTAAATTTGTTTGCAACTTCTTAATACGACTTACCTCCCCATAATACTTAAAAATTTCAACTGTCACTGTAACTCATCTTTATAATAGTCTGATATATTAAAAGAGCCAACAATTACACTTATTTAGCAGCCAGCCAAATGCTTATATTCCCCCATGTATCTTTTGCAGCAGCCATGCCATGTTTTCTCCAAGGTTTTTCATGTTGTCCATGCCTTCCTGATCGCTGGCCACTTCCCCAATCGCGTTGCCATAAACCATATTCCAGTAGATTGAACCTACCAGAAACATTTCCTTACTGTGCAAAAAGTGATTTAAGGTATCAAAAGCGCTGATCGCGCCGCCGCGGCGGGCGGCGATAACAGATGCTCCAACCTTATATTTTAATAATCCTCTGTTGGCAGCAAGCACCATGCTCGCCCTGTCAATAAACGCCTTAATCTGCGAAGTTACGCCTGCGGAATATACCGGAGAGCCAAGAATAATACCATCTGCGGCCAGCATTTTTTTGAAGCAGGCATTAAAAAAGTCATTAGTAATAACGCACTCCTTGTTCTTGCGCTCTATACACGCCCGGCAGGCAATACAGCCTTGTAAATTCTGGCCTGCTAATGAAATCAATTCTGTCTCAATCCCCGCTTTGTTTAATTCTTGAAATGCAGTTTGCAATAAGAGTGCCGTATTTCCCGCCTTACGCGGACTGCCATTAATACCAATGACTTTCATAATTCCATCTCCTCTATCTATTTTCCGATACTTACCTGGCGATCTTTAAAAACTCGTTTGGCAACCCCAACCGCATTTAACACACGAGGAAAACCAGTATAAGGAATACATTGGACAACAATTCCCACAATCCTTTTTGGGGTAATTCCTACATTAAGCGCACCGTTGATATGCACATCAAGCTGGTTTTCACAGCCGCCTAGGGTTAATAAGCTTGCTAAAGTGACCATTTCCCGTTCTTCTAAATTTAAGTCTTCACGACAATAGATGTCGCCGAAAGCAAATTCGATAATATATTTCCCTAGATCCGGAGCCACATCACTGAGCGCTGCTATCACCTGTTCTCCGACTGAGTCAACCCGGGGGACAGGTGCCTCGTCCCACACAACATTAGTGCCATATTACAATTTCTTTATGTAATAGAGGGACAAGGCACCTGTCCCCCTCAGAAGCAAGTCCGCCTTTGCAAAATAAATGTTAATTTCCGCCTCCTGAATCCTTATGATTTTTCAAAAATTAAGGAGGTTATTTAAGGAAATTATGGAATTAATATATTAAATCTACTGACCATAAGAAAGGATTTTATATGGAATATACTTTACATAATCTTTGGATTAGAGATTTATTATTTATGCATATTATTTGTTTAGCACTTGCAACATCAGGCTATATCGGAGGGTTTTTCTTATTTTACCAAAGTACATTTGTCTACTCATTACTTTTTTTAGTGTGGTTTTTTATTATTTACAAAAGAAATGGAAATAAACTATCCGAACTATCAATTTTTTTTAAGTCTTTAATTTGTAAACAAGTATTTAATAATTCTATAGTCTTAATTTGTTTTGGCATTGGAATTGGTTCTATAACATCAAGTTTTTGGGGAGAAATAACCATTTATAAGCTTCCTATATCACAATTAGATTCTATATACTGGTCTTTAACTAGTGATTTGTTGGGACCCATTGTTGAGGAAATCACCTTTAGAGGAATAATATTAAACCGCTTAATCAAAAAGTGCGGAGTAAATAAGGCTATTATTTATTCTTCTTTGCTTTTTTCGCTTGGACATCATCCTGCACAATATATGAACACATTTATTTTTAGCATAATTCTTTCATTACTTTACCTAGGTAGTAGAAATTTGCTATTGCCCATCACTATACATATATTAAATAATTCTGCCGCAAATATTTTAGAATTATTGCCAAGTGATATCTTTACCCAAAAGGAAGAAGTATTAATAGGATGTATTGTATTAATTCCTTCGGCAATTTATTTAGCTAACTATATAAAAAACAATTGGCGACCAATAATAAGTTCATACAAATAGATGCTGCTATTTACTATTCACCCAGTGTCACAGATTAAATCTTTATAATCGGATTAATAATTTTATATTTGACAGCCAGAGGTGTAAAGTTGCTGACGTTCTAAATGTTGAGGCTATTACATTATTGTTTGTTTACCCAATAAATCTTTGATATTTAAAATCCTGAACCAAGAAATATATACATTCCTTTTAAATTTACTGTTGTACTACCCACGTCAGATTTACCCGCCTCAAGTCTTTCTCCTTTATAGCCTAAAGTTAATGTCATTGTCTTGCCCACCTTGGTTTTAATGCCGATATTGTAGTCCAAATAACCTCCGCGTGTTCCAATAGATAAGGGAGTAGCTGCTGCAAAAAAATTAATTCCTTTATCGTTTAAAGTCTCCCAACTAAAGCCAAGACCCACTGAATCACTTTTACCTTCCTGATCACGATTAACATTTTGCGTTATATTATTTACCGCAGTACGGACTGAATTGTGATTATAAGTGTAAATAACAGATACCTTACTGTTAGAAATAATTTTTTCATTTTGAATCCCTAACTGATAGTGTTTAACCGCTAGATCGGATTGAACTTGATCACCGTTGGAATAATTCCCACCCTTGAAAGAAAAAGATTGATCTATATTTTTTGTGTTATGAAAAGACGGATTCTCATACTTTATAAAATATTTTGGACCCTTATCTCCCTTAAAGCCAAGTTTTAAGTCCACTATATTGGCTTGATTTAATCCAAGATTATTTTTGGGATTTAGAGCTGCTGGCGTCTTTATCTCACCACTAATATGCGGATTCCAATATTCCCCTTCCAGTGAAATTTCACCACTGGCTGCAGCCGTTCCCGTAAACAAAATCGCACATGCTGCTAAAATAAGTGCCTTGATTTGATATTTATATATCATTTCTACTCCTTTCTTAATCATTAAAAAATTTATATGTAAAGATGCGGCCAAGCAGGTCGACACTGCTCAATTTAAATTGGTCATTTCATAAATCTCCGCATCGAATAATTATAAGCAATAATTTGCCACATTATTAATCCAATAATTACAGCAGAACCAGAAATAGGTAGACCGTTGTATTCAAAAATATTACTTTTTTTAATAACATCTGACGAGATAGCTGGAGACGAATCCTTTAGCACACTGAATTTAAAATTTAAAGAAATAACGTTTGATTTACCATTAATAGCTTGCTCGGGCGGAACACTATAAACCGATACTTGAAAACAGGAAAGACAAAAGAGAAAAAGTAAAATAGCTATGGTCGTAAGCATTGTTGTTTTTGCTGCTTTACCGGTTAACATAGCTTCCCGTTCATCACGTTCTTTTAATAAAGTAAGCTTAGCCAGCACCTTTTCTCTAAATTTTTCTGAAAACATTAAGCAAATACCTAAATAAATTGACAAAACCATCCATACAGCAAATATAAAACCAGCTAAATTATATAAAAGTCTTATGTAATAACTAGCAGATACTATAAGTTGTTCATTATATGATGCAGAAAAAACAGCTAAAAGAATAACAAATGGTAAACCCCATAGAAAAAATCTCAATAAAAGCACATTAACCTTGTTCATTGTTTTCCTCCTCTACTGAAAAGATGGCATTAATATCAGTTTTAAAATAGCGGGCCAAACGAAAAGCAAGTTCTAATGATGGATTATATCCGCCCCCCTCTATGGCGACAATAGTTGCACGGGTCACACCTACTTCTTTTGCAAGCTGTTCTTGGGTGATTCTATGTTCCGCCCGAAAAACGTGCAAGCGATTAGAAATTTTAAGCTGCATATTTGATTTGGTCATTTCATACCCTCACTATTTCTTATTTCAATTGCAATTGTAAAATATAATATCCATAATGTCAAGTTTATTTTACATCTATTCATATAATGTTCCCTCAATTCTGGTAACCAAAATTGTTTTGTCTACTAACAAGCGCCACAAATAACAACGGACAACCTCTGCCAATGCTCTGACGAAGGTTGTCCTTAGTTGTTTATATTGTATTATTGGTATACGGAACGAGAGTCAAATTCACCCAGAATCTTCTAAAGTCTAGTCAATGCTAATTAAGCATCTGAAAGGGTATTCAAAAAAACTACTTTTGAATGGGTAATTACACAAGAACCTTTGTCAATGCCTTCGAGCATGTTTGACTTTAACTTGCCATTATATATAAGAACTCCTGCCAAATAATTGGCAGGAGTTCTTCGCACACCGTTCCTCAGTCTTACTAAGGAAGCATCCAGTGCAATACATTTGACTGAAGATATGTCATGATGCCGATGATAATAATCATGACAATACTACTTGGAAGTGCAAAACGGAAGATAGTTGACTCTTGACCGACCAAGCCAGTAGCTGCAGTTGCAACGGAAATACTTTGCGGAGAAAGCATTTTGCCGCAAACACCACCGGATGAGGTGGAAGCAACTGTAAGATTCGGATCTATGCCAAGCTGCGTAGCAGCTGTCTTTTGCATGGAACCGAATAACGCATTGGCCGAAGTATCAGAACCGGTAAGAAATACGCCGATCCATCCTAAGAATGGTGCAAAGAATGGGAAAGCTCCACCAGTAGCGGTAACTGCCAGCCCTAAGGTTATACTCATACCGGAATAATTCATGATATAGGCTAAACCAAGAATCATAGCGATAGTGATAATCGGGTAAACGAGCATTTTAATCGTTTTACCGAAACAAACAGTTGCCCGACCATAACCGTATTTAGGAATAATCAGCAGTGATACTAGACCCGAAAGGAAGATTGCTGTTCCTGGAGCAGACAAAAAGTTGATACCGAAAGTTGCTGCGTACGGAGTATTTTGTGCTACAACAGGCGCTGCTTTAACAACAAGATTATTTAAGCCAGGCCACGAAATGACTGTAAACCCTAAAGCTTTTTCCCAGCCAACCAAAACATTCTTAAAGCCGATGAATTTATTGTCAGCCCACAAGAAGACGAACACGGCCAAAATAATGTAAGGAGCCCAAGCACGTAACACTTCTCCAATGGAATACTTTAACTGGACAGGTCCGTCTGCGGATTCTGGCTCGTCAGGGAAATGCCATATCTTAGATGGTTTCCAAAGATTCAAGAAAATTAACAGACCAATGATAGTAACGAAAGCGGAGGTGATATCTGGTAAGTATACGCTCAGATAATTGGAAGTAAAGAACTGGGTAACAGCAAAGCAACCACCGGCTACAAGAACAGCAGGCAGTACTTCCACTGCACGTTTCCAGCCACACATCATTACTACAACCCATAAGGGAACAAGGAATGAGAGGAAAGGCAGTTGACGACCGATAATTTTACTCAGCGTCATTGCATCAATGCCAGAGACTTGACCAAGTACGACTACCGGTAAGCCAATAGCGCCAAATGCAACCGGAGCAGTATTGGCAATAAGACAAATACCTGCTGCATACACCGGATTAAAACCAAGACCCACCAGCATTGCAGCTGTAATAGCTACAGGAGTACCAAAACCAGCAGTACCTTCAATAAATGAACCAAATGCAAAGGCAATAAAGATTGCCTGCAGCCGGCGGTCATCCGTAATGGAAGCAAGAGAATTTTTGATAATTTCAAATTCACCGGATTCAACTGTCATATTGTAAACCCAAATAGCAGTTACAACAATCCAGATTATAGGGAAAATTCCGACCGCTGCTCCATTAAGCACGGAGTTGATTGCTAAGCCTACCGGCATATTAAAGGCAAAAACCGAGCAAAGAATAGCTGACACCAACCCGATAAAAGCCGCATTGTGGCCTTTGGAACGCTTAATACCTAACATGTAAAGCAAAATAAATAATGGAATAGCTGCAACAAGCGCCGAGAGACCAATGTTTCCCAACGGATTGTAATTTTGAATCCATGTCATGTACAATACACCTTCTTTATTTAATTTATCGCTTACACACTTCTTTGAAACAGCCTTTAACTTCAGTTTTGGACTTGAGGGACTATGGACTGCTTGGGAAAATTAGCGCAGAGTCTGCCTAGCTTTCATTTGTGTCGTTAGGCCAGCGACGGTAATGCAATCATCTCTCACGCACACTTCAACTTTAGCCCAAAAGCGCAATCCATAGTTTGACGTTAATCAAACTTGCTGCCAATTACGGCATACTTTCTCCCTACCTCAGCTGTGTCTTACTGAATACTGCTCATAATATTCTGCAGAATATTAAGAAAGATTCGACTAGTCAAGTTAATTATGCTATTATGGCCGCCAAATGTAAATCAGGTAATCCCAGTAAATATAATGTAGGATATTTCCTACATTTAGTGCAAAAAATCACTTAAATAAAAAGGGTATTCCGACTAAATGTAAAATTAATTATAAATAGAGACATTTATAGTGCTTATTAATATTTAAATTATTAAATTTTAAGTTACTATAAAGGCGTTACACTGCTTGCCAGAATAGGGGGAGGAATATGAGTAAAATTAGTATTGCTATTGCAGATGATCATACAGTATTACGATCTGCTCTTAAAGCCATGCTTAATTACTATTCTCGTTTTGAAGTTATCGGCGAAGCTTCGAACGGGCTGGAAACTATAGACATGCTGGAAAATTGTCATCCGGATGTGCTTATTCTTGACCTAGCCATGCCGGTAATGAGCGGTATGGAATGCATTAAGGAAATTCGTTATCGCAATATCGGTTGCCGAATTTTAGTTTTAACTATGTATGATGAGGAGGAGTATGTAAAAAAGGTGATGCAGGCCGGCGCGGACGGTTATATATTAAAAAAGTCGGCCGATATAGAGCTAATTAATGGTATTGAAGGGGTTTATTCCGGCAAAAAATTTATTCATGAAAGTCTGGTAGAAAAATTAATGGAAAACCTTCTCTGTGATACCGAAGCAGCCTGTGACGAACTAGATCCTTATACACTGCTTAGTATTCGGGAACGAGAAGTTACCCGCTTCCTAGCACTTGGATATAACAACTCTGAAATTGGCGCAAGACTATCACTTAGTCCCAAAACAATTGATACTTATCGCTCGCGTATTATGAAAAAGTTAGGAGTGTGTCGCAAATCTAAGCTTGTGAATTATGCTATAAAATACAAACTGGTTAATATGTAGCTGTAAAATTTCCTTCCTTTTAGCTTAAGCTTGACGACAAAGCATAAAAATAATATACTAGTTAACAATATATAAGTTAACTAGTATATTATTTTTTTATAGTAATGAGGTGGCCACATGAATTCAGCTAAGTTAATTCATTTACTTTATCAAACCACGCGCGCTATTTCCCAAGGCGTGAATCAAGTGCTGACAGAGTATGGGCTATATAGTTCCGAATGGTCAATTGTTGTGGCCATCAAAGAAACTGGCCCGATCACGCAGATTGCTTTGGCAAATTATCTCAGCATCGAACCTGCAGCAATCTCCAAAACTGTTGTAAAACTAGAAGAAAAAGGCTTTATCGAAAGAAAATCAGGCCAGGACAAACGCGAAAAAAAAGTCTCACTGACTGAAAAAGCACTTAGTCACTATACTATTTGGGAAAAGGCGATTGACAATCATCGGCAAGCTATTCTCGCCGATTTGCCGCAAGACAAACAACAAGAATTATACGTAATGCTCGAATCTATTTATGCAAATTCACAAAAGTACAAAAAGTAAGGCAACTGCTTTGCTAAAGAAAGGACTATTAAATGACAACTAATGTTTCTAAATTATGGACGAAGGATTTTATTTTATTTACTATTTCTAATACTTTTTTATTTAGTGGCTTTCATATCTTTTTGCCGACACTGCCAATTTATGTTTTAAATCAAGGCGGAACTAGTACAGATGTTGGCTTATTATCGGCCATTTTTGTATTCTGTGCTATTGCAATTCGTTTTTCCACAGACTATGGCACAAAAAAAATGGGTAAAAAATATTACTTATACATCGGCTGCGTCTTATGCTTTGTTGCGGCCATCAGTTATATTTTAGCTACAACTGTACCACGGTTACTTTCCTTGCGGGTACTTCATGGGCTGGGGTTTGGCATAGCTACCACGTTATATGCTGCTATTGTCACCGACCTAATCCCAAAGTCACGCCGCGGTGAAGGAATAGGCTATTTTGGACTGGGCACAACCTTGGCAATGGCAATTGCACCGGGTCTTGGCGTATGGATTGTCGATAACTTTTCTTTTAATACACTGTTTATCGTGGCCACATTCAGCCAGATTCTAGCGCTAGGCTGCCTCAGTCTCTGCAGCATTCCTGATGACCGTTCTATACATATAGAGACACAGAAAAACTCCTCACTAATCGATAAACTAGTAGAAAAAAGGCTGTTATTCCAAGCCTTCCTTGCCCTACTATTCGGGGTTTGTATCGGCGGCGTTTTAAACTTTATCGCACTACTCGCCAAAGAAGCGCATATTGCTAATGCCGGTGCCTTCTTCTTAATGTGCACCGCCTGCATCTGTTTATCCAGGCTTGTAACAGGCCGCATATTTGATAAAAAGGGCCCAGCCTGGGTTATCTTAACCGGAACAGTTATTTTTCTATTAGGCTTTGTCGTTTTGTCACAAAGTCACAGCATGACTTCTTTTTTAATAGCCTCTGCCCTATACGGATTTGGCTATGGCACCATTTTCCCAGCCTTACAAACCTGGATGTTTAATCTTGTACCCTCAGAAAAACGCAGCGCCGCCAGTGCAACCTTTTATAATATGATTGATATCGGCAATGGTGTAGGTTCAGTTGCCCTTGGCATGCTCGCAGGAAAGCTTGGCTACGCTTCGATTTATGGATGCAGTGCCATCATCATGGGCATTTTTCTCTTTAGTTATGCCTGGTTTGTGATTAAAGAAAAATCTAGCTTAGCGCATAATCTAGATGAAGCCGAAGAATAGTATAAGTTTTGGATTATGAGGTGAGTCGTTTGTTTGGAAAGATATTAGTACCTGTTGATGGATCTGCTGCGGCCTTAAGAGCCGTTAATTATGCCAGGGGCGTGGCCGAGAAATTTGAAAGTGCCGTTACTTTACTGCATGTTATTGAACATCCAGGGTATTTATCAGCAGATATCAACAAATTGCCGACAAGTGTAATTCAGGATATGGACCAAAACGGCGAGCAGATTTTAGCCGAGGCCTTGGAAATATTTGCTGATTTTGATGGCCGGGTTTCTACCAAGCTCGAATATGGACATGCGGGGATCAAAATTACCGATCTTAGCAAAGAACACAGCTATTCGTTAATTGTTATGGGCCGCAGAGGTCTAAGCGGCGTAAAACAGCTATTAATGGGCAGCGTTAGCAATTATGTTCTCCACTATGCGCAGTGTCCTACACTAATTATCAAAGGTGAAAAATAGTAATAAATCTCTAACTTCATGCACAAAATGGCCGCACACTAATTTTTAGTGCGCGGCCATTTTTTTGTATAGCTTGGCAAGTCCTGGCATACTCACCAAATTACCCTTGATAACATATTCTATATAGTAATACTCCATCAAAGACTTATCCCGACTAGACATAAATGAGGTGATTGTAAAAACAGCTGGGGAGTGAAAAAATTGAAAGAACAGGAAATGTCAACACATGCCCCTGTAGTGTTGCCGTCTATAGAGGGCGAAAAAATTAAGGAAAAAGCTAAAGGTCTGCTGAAATATTTAGGGCCGGCGTTTATTGTCAGTGTAGCGTACATGGATCCTGGAAACTTTGGCACCAATATTAGCGGTGGTTCACAATTTGCCTACAATTTGCTGTGGGTCATTTTATGGAGTAATATTATGGCTATATTTGTGCAAATTCTTTCTGCTAAAGTAGGTATTGCTACAGGCTTAGGCTTGCCAGTACATTGCGGCCGTGAATTTTCAAAAACGGTAAATTGGGGCTTATGGTCAATCGCCACGATAGCAGCCATGGCTACAGATCTTGCGGAGTTTCTTGGCGGTGTTCTTGGTTTTTACCTTTTATTTGGTATCCCCTTAGTATGGTCAGCCCTTTTAACAGGAACGATTACTTATTTTATTTGCCATATGCAAAAATACGGTCAGCAAATTGTCGAACGCATCATCACCGCAATGGTGGCAATTATTAGTGTTGCCTATGTATGGGAGATGTTTATGGCAGCCCCAGACTGGGGGCAAGTAGCCTACCATGTAGCTGTACCAATGCTCACGCCTGACAGCGTAATGGTAGCAGTAGGAATGCTTGGCGCAACCGTCATGCCGCATGTTATCTATCTACACTCCCACTTAGTGCAGACACGCCGCACAACTGCCGATCACGATGACTGCGTCCATCATTTAAAGATGGCCAAAATGGATGTGTTCTTGGCAATGAATATGGCCTTTATTGTAAATGCATCAATGGTAATCGTATCCGCTGCCGTTTTCAACGGCAATGGCCTCTCTGTGGATAGTATTGAAGCCGCCTACATGACGCTGCAGCCTTTAATGGGCAATATGGCGGCTGGCGCCTTTGGGCTGGCACTTCTCGCATCAGGTCTATCTTCTTCAACTGTCGGGACTATGGCTGGCGAGGTAATTTTGAACGGCTTTGTTGGATTTGATATTCCCATCAGTATTAGACGTATTATTACCATGCTGCCAGGTATCGCCATCCTACTGTCAGGCATCAACCCCATGGAAGCGCTGATAGTCAGTCAAGTAGTCTTAAGTTTTGCCCTGCCCGCAGCCGTTATTCCCCTCATGCTTATCAGCAGTAAAGAAAGCATTATGGGACGGTTTAAAAACAGCGTACTAACAAATATTATGGGCTGGATTATTGTCGGGATTATTCTAGCCATGAATAGTATTCTACTGTATTTAATATTTACCGGGCAAGCATAATATGCCAAATAAATAAATTTGAGTCAAGCCGCAAGGTTTGTAGCAGGTGGCCGCCTGACTGCAAACCTTGCGGAATTTCTTGGGCGAAATAAAACGCTTGTGTTTTTGAAATATACTTTCGTAGATAAAAATATAACGAGACCTTTATTTCTAAGCTTTCTTAGAAATAAAGGTCTCGCTATAGCAGATTTCTGCCAGTAGAACCGGGCTTGAAGCCAGTATGTCGATTCTACTTCCGGGTAACCCCCGTTAGCTACTCCCCTTTAGGGTTATTTAGTTTACACGATATAATATGCTATCTGCAGAAAAATGTTCCTTGAGCCGTAAATTTTATATTTTCTAATAAAATGTTTTATGTCTGGATTTACTTTATTCTATTCAGATGACCGCAAAAATTCCACTGTTATTCGCTAGAAAATATTATATTCCCGGTCAAACTAACATTTACACACCAAAACTTGAACTTTGTATAAAAGCATAGTATTGTAAAGTTAATATTACTAAAGTAGTTGTCAACAAAGGGAGGAAAAATAATGGCAGTTGACTATGACAAATTAGCCCAAGCAATAATAAACGCTTATAAAAACTTCGAAGAGAAACGCTTCATCCTTGGCATCACGGGAATTCCCGGCGCGGGAAAAAGCACCTTGGCGGCTCGCTTGGTTAGCAGAATAAATCAAGTTTTAAACCAAAATATATCCATTGTTGTCCCGATGGATGGCTTTCATTTTCATAATACTATATTAAAAAAGCACGGATTGCTAACCAAAAAAGGTATGCCCGAAACCTTTGATGCGTTAGGCTTTACAACACTAATCAAACAAATCGCGGCAGATAAGGAGGAAGAAATATATTGCCCGGCCTATGACAGAAGAGTGCATAACCCTACTCCAAACGCCATTCTAGTAAAAAAAAATCATAGGATTATTATCGTAGAAGGTAATTATTTATTATTAGATACCGCGCCTTGGCATGAATTAGAGAATTATCTTACGGAATCCTGGTTTATTGAGATTTCCCCATCCATTACCAAAGAGCGCCTCATCAGAAGGCATACCCGCTCAGGCCGCAGCTTTCGGGAAGCATTAACGAAAATTGCGACAACTGACATGCCTAATGCCGCATTAATTCTAAAAACTCAGTCCAAAGCGACCAGAACGATACAAGTTGATAAATAATTCATTCTATCAGGAGGCTATTATGCATCAGGAACCTAAAACCCTTGATCCTAAATTTTTTCAATCTTTAGTAGAAATTATTGCTGCTGATTTAAACAAAAATGTTAATATTACTGATGACCATGGTATTATTATTGCTTCGCACAGCAAGGAGCGAATCGGACAACTGCACGAGGCCGGCGCTAACATGCTTAATACCAAAAGTATCGCAGAATTTTCCGTAAACGCCGCAGACGAAAAAACCCTGTCCGGTGTGCGCAGAGGCTATAATGTACCTATTATGTTTGAAGATAAATGCATCGGTTTAATCGGTGTCAGCGGTGAACCAGAGGAAGCTGCCCTATATGCAAGGCTGGCGGCCCACTTTGTCGAAACCGCCCTTCAATCTAATGTTGAACATATTAAACTGGTTAAAGCTTTGCAGGAAAAACAAGATTTACGTCTTGATTACCTTAAGCGCATTATGCATATTCAGGAAGAAGAAAGACAGAGCATTTCTCGTGAATTGCATGACGAGACAAGTCAATCTCTAACCTCAATTATTTTTGGGCTTAGAGTTCTCGCTGAAACGCATAACGGCGAAGAACGAAAAAAAATACTAAAAATGCGGGACTTAGCCGCCAATACCTTGGATGCCGTCCATTCCCTTGCTGTAAGATTGCGGCCCTTAGTACTTGATAAATTAGGCCTTGTTACTGCTGTAAAAAAATATATCGAGGACTTTTCACAGCAATACAGCATAACCGTTCATACTACTTTTTCCAATAAATTAGCACTGCAGCGGTTTTCGCAAGAAATTGAAATTAATTTGTATCGTATATTGCAGGAGACATTGACCAATATCGCTAGACATGCCCATGCTACAACCGTAGATATTACCCTTGCCAAGAAAAAAGACACGCTCATTTTCACCATAGCCGATGATGGAGCTGGTTTTGATATAGAAAACGTTAACAAAAGGACACGCACTTCGCTTGGCCTTTATGGTATTAGAGAGCGCGTGGCTTTATTTAATGGCAGCATAGCCATACATTCTGCCATTAGTCAAGGCACCAAAATCACGATAAAAATTCCGCTTACATAAGAAAAACCGCTTACGCGGTTTTTCCCTAATAACTAGCTTTTTGTCTCTATTCCCCTCTAGAGAGGGGTGCCCGTTAGGGTGGGGTGTGTTGCTCTATATTATCTCTAAAGAACACACCCCGTCGCTTCGCACCCCTCTCTAGCGGGGAATTTTAAATACAAATAAAAAAAAGCGGCTGCAGCGCCAAGGCTGCAGCCAAATTTAGACCACCTGTGAAATATGATAAAAGCTAATAAGCTTTTCCCGCTTTGTAAGATCTGTCGAGCAGTTGTACTACATGAGGAACATCAGTATCAACCTGGTTTTGTACCAGACCATCCATAATATGCATACGGCAAGCAGGACAACTAACTGCACAAGCACCAGCGCCTGTCGCTTTAATATTAGCAACTTTCTTATCATTAATGTCCCGTGAAAGATCATAATGGGCCATACTAAACGAACCTGCTGAACCGCAGCAGCGATCAGAGTCCTTCATGTCCACAAACTTAATTCCCGGAATAGCTTTTAAGACTTCCCGCGGCTGCTTGGTCACATGTATGCCGCGCGCCATATGACAAGAATCATGCAGAGTAACCGTCTCATTAACAGTACCCAATTTATCTTTTTTGAACTTCAAAACATCCACTAAAAATTCACTTATTTCATACGTTTTCTTAGCCAGCTTCTCAGCCCGGGCTTTCATCTGGGGATCATCCGCAAACCAATGAGGATACTCTAGCTTTAAAGCCTCAGTACAGGTACCGCAGGCAGCTACCACATAATCCAGCTTATAATCCTCAAACACATCAATAAGATGACGGGCAAAGACCTTAGCCCGCTCTTGATCCCCATATACTGACACCGGGGTACCACAGCAATGCTGGTTCTTTGGTATAACAACTTCAACATCGTTGTATTTGAGTACATTGATTACCGAGTCGCCGATATCTGTATACATATAGTTAATGGTACAACCGGTAAAAAAGCCCACTCTCATTTTAGGATTTTTCACTTTAATTACTTCACTGTATTTACTGCGAAGCGGCGTAGCAGCCATAGGCGCCATTACCTTTTTAACATCTAAGCCTGGCATTGGGAATCTAGCAACAGCCGCCATTCTTCCCGGTAATTTTTTAAAGCTAAGCGGAGAAAAAAGTCCAGCCATCCGCAAAGAAAAATCAAATAAAGGGCGGTTAGAAAGTAGCTTAAACACACCTGTTTTAATAGGACCTAGGCCTCTGGCCTTCATGATGGCTTGACGCGCTCTGATAACAAGCTCATCAGGTTTAACGCCGCAAGGACAATTAGCCGCGCAAGCCTTGCAGCACAAACAAAGACCCATAAGTTCTTCGAAGTGTTCAGTAATCCCTACTTTGCCGCTAAGCACGCCTTCCATCAAAGCCAGTTTGCCACGCGCTACAGCTGATTCTTTACCTATTTCTTTATAAATTGGGCAAACCGCCTGACAGTTCCCGCACTTCATGCAGTTTGCTAAAGCGTCTTGTATATCTGTTAACAGTTCTTTATCATGTGCATTGATAGCTTCTATCCCCATATTAACACTCCCCTAACAGTTTTCCAGGGTTTAATATGAGCGCTGGATCTAAGGCCCGTTTAATTGACCGCATGGCATTCATAGCCTGTGGTCCGTGCTGTTTCTCCATCCAAGGAAGCTTGCCAAGGCCGATACCATGTTCACCGCTCAGCGTCCCCCCTAAATTTATAGCTTCAGTAAACATTTCATCCATGGCTTTATAAACATTTTTCATTTCTTCTTTATCGCGAAGATCGCAAACAATCGTAGGATGCATATTGCCGTCACCGGCATGACCGAAAGTACCAACTGTTACATTATATTTTTTGGAAATTCTACTAACCGCCTTCAAAAAGTCTGGCACTTTACTTCTTGGCACTGTAGCATCTTCCACAAAAGTTGTAGGACGTAATTTAGCCAGTGCCGGCAGAGCAGCACGGCGAGCCGCCCATATTTTATCACGTTCAGCGTCATCTTTGGCCATATGAACCTCAGCCGCGTTATTTTCCTTTAACACCGCTATAACCTTCGCAGCCTCTTTTTCAACTACTTCTTTAATGCCGTCTACTTCAATCAGCAAAACAGCTTCCGCATCTAACGGCAGACCTACATGAGCATAATCTTCCGTTGTACGAATAGAGGCATTATCCATAATTTCCAGCGTAGCCGGAATGATTTTAGCTGCAATAATCCCTGATACAGCCTTACCAGCATCATCAAGATCTTTAAATATTGCCATCATGCTCTTTCTCGCCTCAGGCGCTGGTACTAATTTGACAATAGCCTTAGTAATAATACCAAGCGTACCTTCTGCACCGGTAAATAATTTGGTCAAGTCATACCCTGATACGTCTTTTACGTTTTTGCCGCCAGTCTTAATAATCTCACCTGTTGACAAAACCACTTCAAGACCCATCACATAGTGCTTGGATACCCCATACTTTAGTCCTCTGAGACCGCCGGCATTTTCCGAAATGGTGCCGCCTAGTGACGCAGTTGCCACCGTGCCCGGATCAGGCGGATAAATAAGACCGTGCTTTGCAACCGCCGTATTCAGTTCCGCAACAACAAGTCCCGGCTCAGCTACAGCTACTAAATTTTCCAAATCTATTTCTAGGAGTTTATTAAGACGAGTCATCACAAGAACGATTCCGCCTTTCATCGGTACACAGCCAGCACTTAAGTTAGTGCCAGAACCGCGTGTATACACCGGAATCTGATTCTTGGTGGCAACTTTTAATATTTCTGATACTTCCTTGGCATTAGCCGGTCTTACAACAACCTCAGGCATATTGGAATACCCTGGGGTAGCATCATACGAATAACAATGCAAATCTTCAATACTTGTAAGAACGTATTCTTCGCCAACAATCTTAATTAACTCGTCCACATATGCTTTGTTCATGTTCATGCTCCTTTACAAAATATCGCTTTTCGTTATTGTCTCATTTATCTGACCATTCGTAAATCGGGCAAATGGTGTAAAAAACAATAAGGTTATATCCTACTTTCTTGTAGGGTATAACCTTACGGCATGTGAAAAAACTATGTTGCAATCATTTTATGACGGATAGCGTATCTTACCAGCTCCGACTTTTTGTTAACATTAAGTTTATTCATTATGCGTGCCCGATAGGTATCAATAGTTTTGGAACTCAAAGACAGCTTTTCGGCAATTTCAGTATTGGTATGCCCTTTCGCCAAATAACGCAGTACCTCCCGTTCCCGGCCGCTTAGTTTTTTATAAGGATCATCTGCAGGCCCTTCACTGCCCGGTGCGCGCAGCAGCATATCAATAAGCGCCTGGGACACAGTTTCATTTAGATATTTACGTCCGGCATGAATGCGCAAAATGGCCTCCATTAGCTCTGTATCCGCTGACTTTTTGAGGAGATAGCCATTGGCCCCGGACTGCATAACTTCTTTGATAAATTCCTCATCATCATACATAGTCAGCACTAAAATGGGACAATTCATCCCCCTTGAACGTATTTCCTTTATGCACTCCACCCCGTTCATAATCGGCATAGCTAAATCTAAAATCAAAATATCAGGATGAAGCTCGCCCACTAATTTCACAGCCTCTAGTCCGTTACCCGCTTCGGCAATAACTTCAAACTGGGGAGAACAATTAAGTAAAGCCTTTAGCCCGGAACGTAATACGGCATGATCATCGGCAATAATAATTGAAATCTTCTTGATACTATCACCCACCTTTGCGTAGTCCTTATTCTGCATTGATTTGGCGTGTTGATACGGCAACTATTAACTATTTTATCACTAAACGGTCATCACCGCAAAACGTAACCATTCCAGCTGTTTGTATGGCCTCGCACAATACATCACGCAAGGTAAGCCCAGTATCTTTTACAGCTCTGCCCTGTTTAAACATGCTATAGCCATCACCCCCTGCAGCCATAAAATCATTCACAACTACTTTATAGGTCTTTCTGCTATCAAGCGGCTCGCCGTTTAACAGGGTAACAGCTACTACGCGGCTCCCCTCCATCTGTGCGGGGGCATACTCTACTGTTGCCCCGGAAAACTGCAGCATGCCTATGGCTTTATTTTGTATGCCGTATTCCAGCATATTTTTTATTTGCTCCCCTGTCAAAGAAAGCATTATCACATTATTATCAAAAGGCAGTACTTCGTATAAATTGCCCATGGTAATTGTTCCTGCCGGCAGGGAAGTTCTGAGTCCCCCGTCATTTTGAAAGGCAAAATCGGCATTTGTACGTTTCCGGACAACATCGGTGGCCCACTGCCCAAGCACTGATAAGTTGCTGGCAAAGCGCTGATGTGACAGTGGATATGCTGCCTTGCCCAGAGTAGTATTTTTTTGCGCTGCTATAGCATTTTGATATTTATCAATAATTGTCTTAGCCTTTATATCAGGCGCTAAGTCAGACACTTTTCTTAAATCAATATAACTTTCATCAGTTTCAATCACCTTATGCTGCGCTTTAGAATAAGTAAGATGTATTTCACCGATCTGCCACCCATTATGATGGGCCTCTACAATGGGTATGCCGCTCACTGTACCCGCAATCGACAAATGAGTATGAGCGCTGACAATAGCATCAACCAGACCTCGCGGAAGCTGGTTTGCCAAATCAGCGGCCGCCCCGGTAATGACTTTAGTGTCCACATCCTGCTGGCTGCCTAAATGAGATAAGACAATCACAACCTCTGCGCCAGCTTTTCTGAGCTGAGGAGCGAGAATCCTTACCGTCTCCGCTGGTGATTTAAAGGTATATGCTCCCACTACATTTGGATTGGTGAGAATAGCGGTTTCAGGCGTTGCCAGATATATCACGCCAACCTTTATGCCATCTCGCGCTAAAAGCGTGCAGGGCAGCTTTGCATCTTTATCTGGTACCGCAAAAAGAGGCAGCTTTTGTGTTTGATTATCAAGCACATTATCAGCCCCCATCGGAAACCTTGCCGCTGACTTTAGATTGACCAGTTTAGCAATGCCCCAGTCAAATTCATGATTACCAAGAACCATGGCATCAAAGCCTACATAGTTCATTACATCTATTACCGGCTGACCATACAGTAAATTAGAGTCTACCGACCCCTGAAACATGTCGCCGCCGGATACAATCAAAGTTCCCGCCGGATCCTTCGCCTTTTCGCTCAGTAAAAAAGCCGCAAGTTTTGCCGCCCCCGGATTTTTCCCAGGTGCTTCGGCTAAGGCCCCATGAAAATCATTGACAGTTAAAATCGTCAAAACCACCTGATCCCCATGTACTGCCGCTGTTACCGGATAAACAGCAGCTGCAAAAAGTATTGCCGCGAGAGCTACCGTCAATACGTATTTTCTCAATTGCATTGTTCAAATCTCCCTTATAACTTTATGTAAAATTCCTTTAGCGATAGGCGTAACAAATTTACTTTGTGCTTAATATAGCATCTTTTTTTACGGAACAAACAATATCATCGCCTACCGATAAACAAAACGCCACGTTAAATTACTCTTTGCGTGACGTTTTAGCTTTTGCATTTATAGTTTTATTTGGCTGACCCTTTTAACTGCAACGTCAACGAAGGCACTCCCTCCGGCGCTTTGCGCCACCTCCCTCAAGGATGGAGGCTCTTACTTTAAGTCTCCCTCTTCGAGGGGGATGTCGCTTTTAGCGACAGGGGGAGGCTTTTAAAACATGCTTAGTAAGGCAGCTCCTTAGTCTTGTTATAGCAGTACTTAGTTGTACGCCAGCTATAGAATCTCTTGAACCCTGCCCACAATTCCATTATCCAAACGAACCTTGATGCCGCGATGATGCACGGCGCTATTGGTCAGAATGTCTTTAACCATTCCTTCGGTAAGCTGGCCTGTACGTTGATGCTGCTTTTGTACAATCTTTACCCTGATACCTGGATGAATGTTTTTTCGCTCAGTTCCGTTCATTGTTGAAACCTCTTTATTTGTTCATTAATTAAGTCCATATCATCAAAATAATTGATCTTCATGGCCTTTCTTACTTCGTCTAGCGTTTCACCGGCGGCCTCTTGCGCCTTACGGCAGCCTTCCTGCAGAATATGATATACTCCGGCGATATCCTTTTCATATTCTTTCCGGCGATTCCTGATTGGCTCTAGTTCTTCCTGCAGCACTGCATTTAAGAATTTCTTGACCTTGACATCCCCTAAACCGCCGCGTTTATAGTGTGCCTTTAACTCGTCAAGGGATGCATAGTCCGGCAGATAGCGTGCAAAATGCTCTTGTTTAGAGAACGCATCCAAATAGGTAAACACTGTGTTTCCTTCCACCTTGCCAGGGTCTTCGACTCTCACATGATCAGGATCTGTATACATACCCATTACCTTTTTTCGGACATCTTCCGGAGTATCCGAGAGGTAAATGCAGTTATTAAGCGATTTACTCATTTTGGCCTTGCCATCCGTACCCGGGAGACGCAGGCAAGCTTCATTATCAGGCAATAGGATTTCCGGTTCTACAAGTGTTTCGCCATATACAGCATTAAATTTTCTTACAATCTCTCTCGTCTGCTCAATCATTGGCTCCTGGTCTTCCCCTACAGGCACGGTTGTTGCCTTAAATGCCGTAATATCAGAAGCCTGACTGATGGGATATGTAAAAAATCCCACAGGTATACTGGCTTCAAAATTTCGCATTTGAATTTCTGACTTAACCGTTGGATTTCTTTGCAGTCTGGCCACAGTAACAAGGTTCATATAATAAAAGGACAGTTCGCAAAGCTCGGCAATCTGTGACTGGATAAACAGTACCGATTTTTCGGGATCTAGGCCGCAGGACAGATAATCTAACGCAACCTCAATAATATTCTGCCGTACCTTTTCCGGACAGTCAGCATTGTCCGTGAGGGCCTGTGCATCCGCAATCATAATAAATATTTTGTCATATATCCCTGAATTCTGCAGCTCAACGCGCCGTTTTAAGGAGCCGACATAATGACCTATATGCAATCTGCCTGTGGGCCTGTCACCTGTCAAAATTATCTTTTTCATCATTATTCCTCCAATTATCTAATAAAAAAACCCCTACCCTGCGCAGGATAAGAGTTGCCTTTTTATTTTCCGCCATCTGCACTCTCTGAAACTCCACATCATATGCCTACTTTGCTTATCATCATTATATATGGCAAAATTAAAAATGTAAAGTTTTGAAAAATCGTCAGAATTATAATGCAGGCCCGGTTTTAATAGTTTTCAAAACAACGTCTCCTTAAGCATAATAAAACCTTCAGACCTGCTTCCCACAATCCCTCTACTTTAACAAATACCTGGTACTCGCGAATTACAATTTTTCTTCTTATCTTCATACATAAGCCTATCACTATGCTGAATAAGCTCATCTATACTATCATACTCATTGTTAAACATCACCATGCCATAACTAAATTCAATACAATAAGCCCTGCCACTTTTTTTATTATACACATTCATTTTCTCAGATAGTGTTTTTATATACTGCTCTACTACCTCTTTTTGATTGTCGTTAATCAAGACAATAAATTCATCACCGCCCAAACGGATAGAAATGCCTTTTCCCTCAAATACCTCTTCTAGCTGCCTGGCGAACAAGCGCAATGCTTTATCGCCTTCTTGATGCCCATAAACATCATTAATGCTCTTAAAGTTGTCCAAATCTATATTTATCACCGCTAAAACAAGGTTGTTTTTTCGCCGCGAGCTCGCAAGATATTCATTATAAAGAACACGGTTCCCCAGTCCGGTTAAAGGATCGATCTTAGTCTGACTCTGTATGATAAAAATGTAGTTAATTATAACAGCAATCGCTACACTATTCCAAATCGTTAAATAGATAAAATAATACCCTTGAATAACAGACAACACCGCAGGCATAATTGTCAGCAAACTAAGGATTATTAGTTCTTCTTTATTGACCTTCTTGCGACTATCATATAAAAAAAACAAGTTTATTATATAATAAAAGTAAAGGGTCAGCGGTGAAACAAAGAAAAGCGCGCCTCGTACATACATATTCTCAACAGTTATCCCAAATATCCAATTAAACTTATAGCTGCCTAATGAAATAAGACCATTTACAATAAACGGCATACTCAAATAAAAAAATTTACTTCTATCTGTTTTTTTATTCTTGTTTATTCTTTTGTACACATAGAGTACTGCACTAATCGGCACTAATGGTGATAACATAAAGCCTAATGTATCCACTAGCTTATGCACACTAATAAAATTAATATAATGACCAGAATTCAATACTACACTCAAAATTTCTAATAGCAATATTAATATCGTTAACCCTATTAATGCTAAAAACAATCGATAGACTTGTTCTTTTCTATCTAGTTTGAAATAAGCATGTACAGCAATACTAGACAATAACATAACCATACAAATGTTCATCTGAATTGCAAGCATTGTATTAATAAATCATCAATCCCTTCACAAACTGAGAGGGGTCACATCAACTGTCCCTTTCGAATCCTATTACGTGTATTTATAATATTGTACTATTTCCCCTTAATAGACAATATTCCTGCCAAATGCATTGTTTGGAATAAATAACCAATCAGTAAAACGGGGAGCTTTAATTTCCAAATGAGCGAAAACATTAAAACAGAGATAATGGATTGTCTCCTGGCTGAGGCTATCCGCCATCCCTGTCCTTTTTGCTGTATTTAACCTGCAATATAGCGCAATACGTCGGCCATTAAGTTTGCTGTATTGCCTATTTGCATTTCAGCGATACACTCAACAAAACTCTTATCATTTGATATCGCTTTTACCATTCCATTATTGTTTTCTATGGTCTCAACTAATTCGTTAAGTTTGACCAAAAGTGCCTGATCTATCGTACGCATTGTCCCGAAATCAAATAACACCCGTGGTTTACCTGTTAAATATTCTTCCAATTCCAAAAATAAAGACTGATAACTGGTTAGCGTGAGATTGGGACTAATGACCAAATGTATCAAATTTCCTGACTGCACATTGATACAATAAGGCGGTATGTATTTGTTCACCCTACTGCCCACCGCATCTGTCGAGTTCTCTGCTCCCTTCAATTTCCGTACACGTTCAAGATGCTCCTTCAAATCAAAATTCTGCTGCAAAACATTGTTCAGTACTGCCTGAACCTTTTCCTTACTTATTGGTTTGATGATAAAATGTCTAGCCCCTCGTTCCAAAGCGTCAATAACCACCCGGCGTTCTTCCATCGCGCTGATTACGATAATCCTAGCTTCGGGGTATGATGCGATGATTTTAGACGTCGCCTCGGCCCCGCCCAGTCCTTGCATTGTCAAATCCATAGTCACCACATCCGGCTTTAGTTTGGTGTACTCCACAAAGGCTTGAACACCGCTGATAGCCTCACCGACGACCGTATGTCCTAATGATGTCACAATTTCCCGCAGACACTTCCGCGCCACTGCGGAATCATCCGTAATAAGCACTCTTGCCATCTTACATTCCCCTCTTTACATTCGTTTTCGCAAGACATCGCGTAGACTATCAAGCAGCCTTGTCCGATCAAGCTTATATTCATATACATCAAAACCGGCTCGCAGCCCTTTTTCCTTATCGTCTTCCCCCGTTAAGGATGTAAGCGCGATTACCGGCAAATGCCGCAAAGTTTCGCTGGAACGAATGGCTCGTACCAATTCGAGACCAGTCATAATTGGCATTTCAATATCACTTATTACCGCGTCCACCATAGTTTTCTCCAATCTTACCAAAGCTTCACGCCCATTCTCGGCGGTAATAACCTCATAACCATCGCTTTCCAAATAGCTTTTAACGGTCCTCAAAAATAATGGTGTATCTTCTACTAAAAGAATGGTAATCTTTCTATCTTCGCTCACTCCACCAACATAATATTTTCCTGCAATTTTGCGCAAGCCGCCAGGATACTTATAATATTCTGGCGCTGCTTTAGCAAATAGTTCATGCAGATTTATGAACGTAACTACTGTATCTTTAATCAATGCCGACCCCAAGATGCCAATGCCGCAAACTCCGTCTTTGTCCATTACTACCGTTGTCTGTATGGCATCATGTATTTCTTCAGCAATAATCCCAATAACGTGGCTTACCTGCTTTGGCACTATGATATAGACTTTAGAAGGTTTATTCTTTTTTTGTGAAATAGGTAAATAGTACTCCGGTCGAATAACTCTAATTGTCTGTCCATGGAAGGAAAAGTAATACTTCGAGCCAATTTTTTGTAGTCTAGCTATATCCACCTCTTCCACCCGAGACACCATCCCCATATCGAGACCCAGCATTTCGCTGCCAGAACATTTGAACAGCAATATATATTGTTGTTCTTCGCCACTTAGCTTTAGCGCTCGAACATCTGTTACCAGCGCATTGTCTGCTGCCAGCGAAATGCCCGCATAAACTCGAAGACCATCCGTATCAAGGATCATCGCAATACTGCCGTCCCCCAGAACAGTCATGCCCGAATACAGACTACAGTTACTGATTATTCCCGCAAGAGGCTTTACCAGAATTTCCTCCGTGTCATAAACCGAATCGATTATCAATCCGTAGGACGAACTACCGGATTTTATAATTAAAACGCGCAGAAGCTGGTCACCGGGAAAGTAGTCATAATTATCCTCTGCCGCAGCCGTGGTTGTCTCATCCATTACATCACTAAGCCTGATGATAGGCAGCAAGCGCCCGCGCAGACGAAGTACCGGGCGGCTATCCACAAATTCTATCCGGTTTGCACTTGTTTCATCTGACCAGATAAGGACTAATTCCCGCAAATCGTCCTGTGGTATGGCGAAGGATTGGCCATTTGCCTCCACGATTAAGGCAGAAATGATGGCCAAAGTCAGCGGCAATATCAAGCTAAACCTTGTTCCGACCCCTGCGTCAGAAAAGATTTCAATCTTGCCGCCCAGTTTTTCAATATTGGTCTTTACTACATCCATACCAACGCCGCGACCAGAAATATCGGTAACCGCTTCTGCTGTCGAAAAGCCTGGGACCATGATGAAATTCAAAACATCATTCTCTCGCATCGCGGCAATTTCCTTATTGCTGATAAGCCCTTTTTGCAGCGCTTTAGCTTTAACCTTTTCGAGATCAATACCACCGCCGTCATCACAAACATCGACAACCATGCGCCCCCCCTCCGGATAAGCACGAAGAACAAGGGAACCAACGAGCGGTTTATTTTTTATTTGCCGCTCCTCTGGCCGCTCAATACCATGATCCATCGCATTTCGTACCAAATGAGTGATAGGATCAGCGAGCGCCTCAATCAGCGAACGATCTAGTTCGAAATTCATCCCTTGCAGATCTAAATCGACTTCCTTACCCACTTTACGCGACATATCTCTGACAATACGGGGAAACTTGTTGAAAACATTGGCAATCGGCTGCATCCTGGTCTTCATGACCTTTTTTTGCAAGTTCGTGGTCAGTTCATTGATCCCTTGGGCTACCATTTCTAGCTGAGCTGCCTCTTTGCCGCCTCCTTTGGATAACCGGAGCAATTGATTGCGCCGCAAGACCATCTCTCCGACCAAATTGAGCAAGTCATTTAACAAGCCGACATTAACCCTAATACTTTCTTCTACCATGGCCGCTTTGGGTTTATCGCCCTTCGGCATACTTTCCTTCTGCTCTACTGCAGAAAGTACTGCTTTGCGATCTTTACTAGCAGCTTGAGCCACCGGTTCAATTGGTGCTTCAAACTCCGCTGGCACCTTAGCTTTTTCGGCCGGCTCATCTAACGAACTAAGCTTGTCCCATAAGTCCCAGGCCGAAAGAGCTTCAGCACAGTTAGTCTGATTTGGGACTTCCGCTGAGAAGCTTTTGATAAGGCTCACATTGCCTGAAATATCATAGTCCTCACTGGCAACCGGACTATCGATCAGCTCCTTCAATACATCAGTAGCAGCTAATAGTGCATCGATCATCTCTGAGCTGACATGCAGCCTATGCTCACGAAGTTCGCCAAACAAGTTTTCAATTATGTGGGATAATTCTACAATCCTATGCAATTCAAAAAAACCGGCGGTGCCCTTTATGCTGTGAGCGGCGCGAAAAATGCCATTGATAGTATCATCATCCTCATTGCCCTCTTCCATCTGCAAGAGACCTGCTTCCATTTCCGCAATATGTGCCTTTGCTTCCATGACAAATTCATTGAGAAGTTCTCTATCCTGCTCCAAGTCATTCACCTGCCACCGCTAAAATTTATCTTTACCAGAGTCTGTTACAAAATACCCATTGCTGCGCTCCACTCCTCGCTTCGCCTAGCATCTGTGCATTTTGTAACAGCCTTACTATACCTTGAATTTTCCTACCAGCGCTTCTAGGCGATTAGTTATTTCACCCACGTCGGCGCGGTTAGCTAATACTCCACTAGAACGCGCTGCCTGCTCACCATTAAGCTTGTTCCCTTCCTTTCTTTGCTGCGGCAACTTTAAGCACAATTATCCTCTATAGAAAAAAGGCCCGCCAAATATATTGAATTGTATGATATATTCTCATAATAAGTCGATATTCCTTTTTTTTATAACCTTCACACTTTGTTCCCTTAAAACTCTTGACAAAAAAATAGGAGCCCTAACAAGGACTCCCTTTCTCTGCAATGATTCCGCTTGGCTAAATATTATCTTAATTATTCAATTAACTCAATACCAACCATCTGCATTAAATACCTGGCATTAGTGCTATAGCACCGCCCTGGGCGAATCTTATAGTCAAACTGTATTTCTCCCGCCTGATAACTTTCAAGAAAATGATAATTGACTGCATCAATACCGTCTTCCTGTTCAAGACTGCACAGCTCAAAATCATGCGTTGAAATAAGCCCAATTACCCAGTCCTTGTTTAAATTTCTTAGTACACTAAGCGCTCCCGTAATCCGATCATTTGAATTTGTCCCCCGAAAAATTTCATCAATCAAGAAAATCATTGGCTGTTTTATCTTAGCCTGCTCAATAATCTTCTTTATGCGCAGTAGTTCCGCATAAAAAGTAGAAATTCCATTACCCAAATCATCACTAATTCTCATCGAGGTCATTATATCCATAACCGAACACGTCATCTGCTCGGCACACACCGGAGCTCCCGCATACGCCAGCACCAGATTAATTCCCACAGTCCGCAGCATTGTCGTCTTGCCTGACATATTCGAGCCGGTAATTATACCAAGACCTTGATTAAGCGTAAAATCATTGCTGACACGCTGCTGAGCATCAAGCAAAGGATGTCCTACTCCTTTACTGTTAAAACACAATTTGTCTGTAATCACCGGAAAACTCCATGTTGGATGGAGCCTGGCAAGATTAGCCGAACTAGTCGCTGCTTCAAAGTATGCTACTGCTAAAAACCAGTGTTCTAATAATTGGCCATTTTGCTTTTTCCATGCTTCAACGGCAAAAACGCAGTGATAATCCCACAGCAGTAAAAAATTAAACAAGCCATAGCTAATAATATTGTACCTGACATCAATGGCATCCGCGATGTATTCTAATTTTTTTATGTGCTTTGTTGCTTGTCCGTGCTTTCCACCCAGAATTTCCTGCATCTTTATAAGTTCACTTGCATGAAATTCCTGCTGTTCGATAATAGTAAACAATTCTTCAAATGCTGTTATATTTTCTTTGAACCGGTGAATGGTATCAAGTGTAGCTGACACCGCTTTAAAGCCTAGTGCCGTAAGTATTCCTTGGCATATCACGAAAATCGCCGGTATAAGTGCCGGCAAAATATCCAGAAAGCCTAGTACGCATGATAGAGCGGTGCTTATTGATAGGAAAAGAACGCCCCAGCGTAATCCTTTGCCGGAAAATAGCCTAGCCTCACTTCGGACATATTCAATTAAACGCGCCGGATCATAAGTGCTTTTCTCAGACATCATTCCCGCACATTGCAGTTTATCAATAAAATGGATTTTCCCCGCAAGCTCTTTGACCGCTCTTTGCCGGGTCGCTATTCCTTCACGATCAGCCTGCGGCTTTTTCAAAAGACGCTGCAGCTCTTGCCTGCCGTAATAAGTAGTGGTCGTATTAATTAGCTGAAACAACGAGTCTTTGCCGAAAATGTCCAAATCATTTGCATAAGCATGTTCTGCTTCCCGGAATTCCGCACCACTATCACTGAGCTCTCCCCACGTACCATTTAAGCGCATCAGATTATTTTCGTTAATTTTGATATAACAGCGCGTGCGCTCAAGCCTTTTATTTACTTTTTGATGCCGCGCCACGAAATACAAGAATGCCGCCAGCGTTACCAGCAGCATAAATACACCGAACTTACTTTGCCCGTTATAATATAAAACTACAGCCCCTACGCCTAAAACGAAACTGGTCAGTCGCAGATTACTAAAAAGATTTGCTGCTTTACGCTGCTCTTTTTCCTCTTTTTTATACCGCTCAAGCTCGGCCAAAATTTCAGTTTTTATTGCCATGTCTCCTCCTTGTACATGCTCTGAGGCATTGACATTATTTAAATCACTTACTTAACTTTGCTCGGCTTCTTACCGCTTTGCCAACGCTTCCAATAGCCAAATAACGTTAAAATGACCGCTATGATCATTGTTATATCAGTAAAGGTTTGTATCGAATCTCCTTGCATAGATTGCCGATAGTAAGGCCACGACAAAACAACAAGCCAAAAAATAATTTCTGAAAAGTATTTCATAGTGCAAAGCTCCCCTCGTATTCATAATCTAATTATACACTATTTACTAAAAAGATAAATATTGCCGAAGCGGGGCTATACCACAAAAATATGCTCCCCTTATGACAGACAATTTTTTATTGTAACTGTCTACCCTAAAAGGAGCATATCATTTAGCAAGAAAGAGCCTTCTTATTGAGCATTCATGAATCTAATTAATTCTTGAAGGTTATTCGCCTTCCCAATTGTCATCAGCTGAGTGTTCCCCTGAAATTAAATTGAAACGCTCACCGTCTTTTATCTTTTCTTCCCACCAACCGAGGGCAATTCTCCCCTGGAAAGAATGGCTTCCCTGTCCGACTAAAAAGACGGCAAAAGAACCGCCAGGCGGCACAATGAACTTGCCATCTTCCTCATCCACAACCGTCGTTATCGGAGGAATCACCCGATCAAAAGGATTCACGCCCTTGCTTGGCGTACCTTGAAGATTATCAGCAAACTGTAACAAAACTTTAGGTTTCGGGCTCGGACATAATGCCGTATTGCTGGGCGTTACCAAATTAGAAACAGTTCCCTTGCCCGGCAGTTTGGCATTAAACCAAATCTGAGCCAAAAAATCCAGTTCCGTCATATTAGAAATAGTAATTACATTTACAAATAAATTTACCTGAGAATGATGCGGGTTATATAATCTTCCCACCGCATTTTTATCATTGCCGAAATTTAGCAGCTCTGTCTGCCCCACAAAATATCTGCCTTTACTAGACTCAAATAGCGAAATAGGAATATTGACTGTTTTTTCTAGCATTCTATCAGCCTCCTATAACATAAAATTATCTTGATTATATATGTATGAAGCCGGTGGAGTAGATATACAAAGAGATAATAAAACGGCAGGAGGGGTACTTACCATGGTAGGCCCGCAATACCCTCATAACTTATAGTTATTATACTATGATTATTCAATATTTTAATTATCCACATAGCAGGGATATAATGGAGTTAAAAATACCGGCATTCCTTATATTTTTATTATGCAATCAAAGAGTACTTTTATAAGTTATATTTAGGAGGATTAATTATGTCACTAGTCAAGGTGGAAATCTCAGAGAGGCTCGGCATCATCACGTTAAATAACACCCAGAAATTAAACGCATTAAGTGCTGAACTCGTTGATGATATTATTGAAACACTTGGTAATTTTCAAAAGCAAAAGATACATATAGTTATTTTACGTGCTGCCGATGGAGCTAAAGTATGGTCGGCAGGTCATGATGTTAAAGAATTGCCGTTAAAAATGAGAGATCCTTTAAGCTATTATGATTCACTGGAGATACTTTTACGAGCTGTGGAAGAGTACCCTGGTCCAGTTATTGCCATGGTACACGGCAGTGTCTGGGGCGGCGCTTGCGACTTAATCATGACTTGTGATATGGTAATCGCTGATAAAACCGCTAAGTTTGCCATGACACCTGCTAAGCTTGGCGTGCCCTATAACTCTACAGGTATTTTACATTTTATGAATCGTTTACCGATTAACATTGCTAAAGAAATGTTTTTTACTGCCGAATTGGTACCGGCGGAGCGGGCTTTAAATATCGGCATTATCAATCATTTAGTTGCCGAAGAAGAACTTCTCTCCTTTACTTTAAAATTAGCTGCCACAATTAGTACTCGGTCGATGTTATCAATTGAAGTAATTAAAGAACAGTTCCGGGTTTTGTCAAAAGCATATTCTATCACTCCATCGGCTTTTGAACGAGTACAAGGCATGCGGCGAAAGGTTTATGACAGCCATGATTACGAAGAAGCAATTACCGCATTTTTAGAAAAACGCCCGCCAAAGTTTAAAGGCGAATAAGCTCCTTTCATTAACTGTAAGTTAGAACAACCATTTACTAAGCTCTGAACCTACGCTCATCAACCCGCAGAAGATGAGCACTACAATGATTAATCGGCGAAAAAGCACAGGTGAAACACGCTGAAAGCCCTTTTCTCCCAGCCAAGTTCCGATAAGTACTCCCGGAACAATATAGCCGACAAGGCCAAAAATAGCAGTATCCATAGTCCCCATAAGATACATGACTCCCAAAGTCGTAATGTTGCCCAAGCAAAAGAACCGCACCAAGTTAGCCCGAAATGCTGCCTTATCCTGCTTCTGATTCATAAGAAACATGGCCACCACCGGTCCACTCATGCTTGTCGCCCCGCCCATGAAGCCCCCTATGCCTCCAGCAATAACAGCAGCCAGCCGTTCCCGCCTGATTGTTACAGAAAAATTCAGTGCCATCGCTGCCGACATCAGTAGTACAATAACGCCTACTGCCAGTTTGAGCAGCGAACCATCTACAATTTTAAGCACATATACTCCAGGCAGAATACCCACCGCACTAGCGGCAAACATGGGGAGAATCATCTGCAGGCTGCCCTGCCCCCTAGTTTTATGTATAACCATCACATTTAATAGTAGGGCGCCAAATGTCGCTAGACTCACCACCTGCTTGGGCGCAATGAACATCATCAATATAGGTGTGCCCACAATATTAAAGCCGAATCCGGTGATTGACTGCATGGTCGAAGCAAAAACCACCGTTAAAAACAAATATAGAGCCGTCATACCCATACTGCATATCTTCCTTTCCATCCTATTCTACCAACTAAAGCGTTTGAATCCGCCCCTCATGTATGGCAATCAGCAGCCAACCTTTAGCAATTGCCCGCAGCGCAAGCATGATTAATAATGCATGTCCTGCCTTACTTTTCTTAATTGTAGAACATTATTCTCTACCTGACAATTGAATTGTCCTGCTATCATCATTTTTCTGTCTTTAAGGTATTAAAGGGGACGAAGTTACTGACAGCTGAGTGTCAATAACCCCGTCCCCTTGACATTCCCATGATTACGACAATCTAAACTTGCTCACCGAACCTTGCATCCCCTGTGCAGCTTTGGATAGGCTCTCACTGGACGCGGCAACTTGCTGCATAGCAGCGGATTGCTCCTCGGTTTCCGCAGAGACCGTTTGAATCTCATTAGCAATCTCCCTGGTATTTTTTTCAATGTCTCGGACAGACTCGACTACCTTTTGACTACTTGTTGCCATATCACTGATAGACGCCGAAATCTCAGCTATCTGCCCCGATACTTGATTAATACGTCTTGATATTTCCTCAAAAGCTGTACCTGCGGTGTTCACGACTTCCATACCCAGCTTAGTTTCACGAGTTCCGTTAACCATCGACTGAACTGCATGTTCCGTATCAGTTTGAATGGTCATAATAAGCGCTGCAATTTCTTTTGCAGCCGCCTCTGACTGTTCGGCAAGCTTCCTTACTTCCTCGGCAACAACCGCAAAGCCACGCCCCTGCTCTCCGGCACGGGCTGCTTCAATCGCGGCATTAAGCGCCAGTAAATTTGTCTGTCCCGCAATACCCGAAATAGTTTCGACAATATGTCCAATTTCCTTCGAACGTTCACCAAGCTTGCTGACAACATCAGCCGAAGCAACTACCGATGACTCGATACTGGACATTTGCGCGATAGCCGTAACAATTGCTTTTCCTCCATTTTGGGACGCCGCAGCTGATTCATTTGACGTTCCAGTCACCTGATTTGCAGTTGCAGCAATTTGTTGTATGCTTGCCGACATTCGCTCGATCACAGCTAAAACTT
This sequence comes from Pelosinus sp., assembly GCA_021372375.1. Lineage (GTDB taxonomy): Bacteria > Bacillota > Negativicutes > Propionisporales > Propionisporaceae > JAJFUN01. Next base: position 36,166 of record JAJFUN010000117.1, read on the forward strand.
CATTTACCGATTTTACTTGGGATTCGCTGCCACTGGCAATCTCTAAGCTGGCTTCAGCTACATGACTTGCCGCCATGGCGGTCTTTTCGGAAGTTGCGGTAAGTTCCTCGCTAGAAACTGTAACTTGCTGCGTTGCCCCAGCAACCTGTGTTACCAAAGTCCGAAGATTTTCTTTCATCTGATTAAAGACCTGGGCAAGTAAACCGATTTCATCATGGGAGTCTACTGTTATATTCTCGCCTCCCAAATTGCCGTCTGCAATCTGCTGAACACTACCCGCAACTTTAACAATGGGATTTGTTATCTTCTTGCTGATATAAATAGCCATTCCAACAGCAACGCCTAAAGACAGCAAAATAAGAAGGACTGAAATACAAATGTTCCGTTTCAGGTTGGCATCGTAATCGGCCTGCTTTACAGCTACTGCTGCATCGATATCATCGATCCAGTTTCCCGTTCCGATTACCCACTTGTATGGCGCGAACAAAAGAGAATAACCTCGTTTTGCAGTCGGCGTTTTTTCATTTGGTTTAGGAAACATCCATTCGCTATACCCGCCGTCTGGCTGCATAGCAGCTTTTATAATATCCTGGATAAAATATGTTCCATTTGGATCTTGCGCATTAAACCTGTTCTTACCCTCCGCAGGTCCCCCCAAAAGAACCACGTTGACCCCCTCGGTTGTATCTATCCAAAAATAACCACTATTATCGAACCTTATATCACGAACTAATCCAGCAGCCTTCTTCTTGGCATCCTCTTCAGAAATTAGACCTTTTTGCTGCTGGTTGTAAACATTCTGCACTAAATTACACGCCGTCTCAACTTCTAATTTATTAGCACGGTCAAATTGCTGAAGAAGCATGGTACGATATTCGGCAATCTCTTTCTTGTTGGTGCATATCTGATTATAAATATCATAGCCACCTAAAATAGCGACAATAGTAAAACTCGTTGTAATAATTGCCAACATAAGTTTATACTTTAGTTTTGTCATTGTTAACCCCTCCCTTGTATCTCGGATTTTTTTGTATACTCTGATTCTTCACAATCTTTAATTTTTCATACTGCATATCGTTTGCATTTCGCTATAATGGTATCTTCGGCATACTGTGATATACCCCTTCAAAAAATAACTATTTTATAAACTATTATGTTGTACAACTTTTAGGGACGCTCGGGAACGATTAGAAAACTACTATGCATTTTATATAGCCTACGAGCAAGAAAAAACAGTCCAATTTTTTCGTATTCTTTCAGCCCAACAAGACTACTTAGAATGGATTTAATATTCCCCCTCTACTTGTTTAATATGGCTGACTAACCTTTAGACTGCATTCCCGCAGGACGGTCACCCACGAGCTTGATTTCCACGGCCATTTTATTGCTGTTCCATCTGAGCTCAAGGATTAGGACCATTTTCTTTTACCATATAGTAAAAAAGATCAGTATTATAAAGGCCATTAGCATAGGCACAAAGGACAGGAGCAATGCCCTTTTACATCGTTTATAATTGCAAAATTCTGCATTTTTTGCGTTTTTCCTGCTTATCTCATCAAAATTCTCGGAGTGCAAAAGGATAAAATCAAGGGCAGTTCTTTCCTCCAAAGAAAAACTGGGGTCAAGATTTTTATAGATTAGACTAAAATAGTCATATTTCTTCTTATTTCCACATAGTATTGAATATCTAAAAAAAGTTGGGGACGTTGTGCCAAGAAACAGTGGGAACCGACAGTGGGGACGTTCCTTTTTGACAACTTTTTAGTGCCCAAAAAAGAACGTCCCCAACTGTCAGATTAATACCCAAATATGCGGATTGAGGAGGAGGCCTAATTATGGAAGACTCAGAAAAAATTATCAAAGATGCTAACCACAAGGCTTGGGGCTTAGGCCTGGTAAGTATCGCTATGTTACTATTTACCGCCATTATTTTACAAACTTTTCATTTACTACTACCATAATCTTATGTTTTAATTTTAAATAATACCAGGGATTAAAGAAACAAGGGGACAGGTGTACTGTTTCTTAGCTGACAAGAAACAAATTACCTGTCCCCCTGTTTCGCCAGAAAGAAAAACTGAGGCCAGGCATGCAATATTGCATACCTGGCCTCAATGATGCTGTCATTATAAAATAATTTTATCCGGGTTATTTCATCCAGGAAGCTTTAGTTTCAAGCACGATACCATCGTTGAAAGTCGCCTGGGTTAAACTGCCTTCCTGTGCCTGAATGCAAATAAAATGCAAGTCCTTCTCACCCGCTGCTAACGCGCGTTCTCCCTGAGGAGCTACGCGAATAAGACTCCCTTCCTGAACTGTAAATTCCTTTCCGTCCACAAAAAATTTGCCGTCGCCGCTGGTTATAATATATAGCTCCTCGTTTTTCTTATGCGCATGAACAAACTTCGTTGCTTTTCCGGCGGGAAGGCAGCTTATAGAAACTTCACAGCCGGTAAGACCCAGCTCACTACCTGCAAAATACTTGCCTGTAATTCCGTTAAAATCCTTATCTTTTAGTGTTTTGAACGAACCAATGTCCGTTAAGGTATAGTTGTTATCTTTAGTTGTCATGGAATTACTCCCCTTCACTTTAATATACGTGTATATACACTAATTGTTATAAAAAATATCATGGCACAAGCGCCTCCAATTTCGCCATAATTTCTATAAACTTAGCCAAATCATCATTGCCAAGATACGCTTTAATTGACCCCTGAGCCTCAGCCCATAGTCTAGAACCCTCATTGACTGCACTGCTTCCAGCTTCCGTAATTGCTATTTGGCGTGTACGTGAATCTTCACCAGTCATTATAGTTATAAAGCCAGCCTCAGTTAACGGCTTTAGACTGCGATTCATTGTAGTTCGATCAATTCTCATTCCTTTGGCTAATTCACTAATGGTCGTTCCTTCTGCCGCTTCAATCTGCCGCAATAACCCCAGCTGAGCAACCGTAAGACCGCAAGGTCTAAGTACATCATTATAAAACTGTGAAACAGCACGTGATGCCCGGTGAATGTTCATAAAGTTACAAGGACTAGATGGCTTGGGATATGTTTTTTTGATATGTGTCATGACAATTATCCTCGGATGTAAATTATGTGTATATACACCATTATAATAAACTAGGCTATATTAAATGTCAAGTAATATTTTCCTTTTGATTAGCGAACTTCAGTAGTAACTTTTTTTATTAGTAAGCACAGCGATGGTTTTGCCGCTTCCCCACTACTTGGTTACCCATAACGTCCCCAACTCCTTTACACCACTGAGGGGGACTGACAATTAACTAAAATCAACGTAGATGGATAATATTGCCGGGACATTTACCCTGTACCCTGTGTCCTTAGGCCAGCAGGCGCAAAAACAGCATAGTTCCCATGCCAAGTATCAGTGTGGCAATAATATTACGACTCTTATAGGCAACTACAGCTGCAATAAAGCCAGCCATCAGATAATGGTTGTTAAAGGATATATCAATTTGACCTTTAGGCAATACCAATGCCGGGATAATCAAAGCCGTAAGAATAGCAGTTGGAATATGTCTTAGCCACCTTTCTAACCAAACAGGCATGCCTGTTTTCTGCAACAAGGCTACACAGCTAAATCGCGTTGCAAAGGTTACCAGAGCCATCCCCATAATTATTAAAGCAATCTCATTTCTCACTTGCTTTCTCTCCTTCCATAAGTCCACCAACCAAGACTGCGCCAATACAGGCTACGATCATATACCATTTTCCCGGAAGATATAAAACTCCCGCTATGGATATAAGTCCGGCGACGACACACACGACAATGCTACACCTATCTGTTAATCGCGGGAAGAGCAGTACCAAAAAGGTGGCAGGCATAGCAAAATCTAAACCCCAGGCCAAAGGGTTAGGAATGTAACTACCAACTAAAACTCCGGCGATTGTCGATAATGCCCAAGTAATGTATAGGCTAATACTTACACCGAACTGGTAAGCTGAACTATAGCCACCCTGATGGATGCGGCTGATGGTCACTGCATATGCTTCATCCGTCAGCAAAAAAGAAAGTAGTACTTGCCGAAAAAGCGACTGCTTTACCAAGTATTTCGCCAAAGATGCTCCCATTAACATATGGCGTAAATTAACCAGCAGCGTTGTAAATACGATTAAACCAAAACCGGTAATCCCTGCGCCAAACATCGTAATGGCTACAAATTGACTCGCCCCGGCAAATACAAAAATCGACATCATAATTGTCTCCAGCGATGTTAGACCAGCAGTCAACCCCATTACCCCGCAGGTAATACCAAAGGGGATAACACCCAATAAAATAGGTCCACTATTCATAGCCCCCGCCCAAAAATCCCGTCCTGATTCCATACAGCCTTGTTCTAAAGTTTCTTGTTTAGCATTCATTCTTTTATCCTCACTTTATAAAGCCTAAGTTAACAAGCATTCCTAAAAATACTATTGTTAATTTGTAACGATTATATCATTGCATTGTTTTGCACACAATGATATAATTGTATGCAAAACAATTTAAAATGAGGGAATAAAATGCCTGTTAATTCTTTTGAAGATTATCCCATGAGCTGGAAGCCAGACTTTAGTAAAATAAAAGGACCGCTTTATAAAGCCATTGCGGCAAAACTAGAAGCAGATATTAAAAATGGTCTGCTAACTCCTGGCACCAAACTACCGCCGCAACGAGAATTGGCAGACTTTCTGGATATTAACCTAAGTACGATAACCAGGGCATTTAAGCTATGTGAGCAAAAAGGAGTCATTTGCGCCACGGTTGGCAACGGCACATTTGTTGCTTCCGATGCAGCAGCCAACCCATATTTACTCCCTGAAGAGGACGTATCAGGAATAATCGAGATGGGGCCGCTATTTCCGGCAACAACCACGGATGAAATCGTTGCACAACTGAAAAAGATGATTAGCGAACCCAATTTCGGCAAGCTGTTCCAATATGGCCGCCCCGGTGGAACTCCCTGGCAAAAAGAAACCGGTGCAAAATTGCTAAGAAAAGCAGGTTATGATGTCAATCCCGAAAACCTGCTGCTGACAAGCGGAGGGCAAAACGCGATAGCGGCAATATTAGCAGGTCTGTTTCAACCAGGTGATAGAATAGGAACAGATATGCTCACATTTCCCGGCCTAAAAACAGCCGCCAATATGCTTGGCATTCAATTAATTCCCATTCAACAAAAGGATAATGAAATAACGGAAGCAGGCCTTCATTATGCCTGTAAAAATGAAAACATCAAAGGCATATACGTCATTCCCGATTATCATAACCCAACCACGCATACCATGTCAGTAGCCACCAGAAAAAGGATAGCGTTGATTGCACAAAAAAAGCACCTCATTGTGATAGAGGATGCAATTCATAGCCTGCTGCTTGAAAATCCGCTTGTGCCCATTGCCGCTTATGCCCCTGAACAGGTACTGTATATTTCCAGCCTCTCAAAGGTAGCATCGCCGGGGCTTCGACTCGCCTATATGGCCGTTCCCAAGCAATATAGAAAGAAATTGAGTGAAGCACTTTATAACATGAATATTTCAGTATCGCCAATAATGGCAGAGCTGGCATCCAGAATAATCATTTCCGGCGCCATGGACAACATCATCGAAAGTCATCGTACACAAAACAGACTGAGAAACTCCATTGTAGACCGTTATCTAAAGAATTATAAAATCATGGGAGAACCGGACTGTATTATCAGGTGGTTAATTTTACCCGAAAGATTTACCGGAGAATCCTTTGCGGCCAAAGCCTATCAGTTAGGAGTTCAAGTATACGGCGCTGAGCGTTTTGTTGTCGGAAATACAAAACCAACCGGCGCTGTCAGGCTTGCTATTGCTGCTCCCGAAAGCTTGGCGAAATTAGAGGAAGCCGTAAAAATCATAAAAAAGATACTGGACAAATAACCAGCAGACGCAGAAAGACACGTAGACAGTACCACCGTCCCCGTGTCTTTTTTGGGGACGAGGCGCCTGTCCCCCGGGCTGACAATTAATTAAAGTCAATGTAGATGGGATAATATTGCCGATCGAAGCTTTAACGATTATTCACATAAAAATGAAATTCAGCCAGCATCTGCCCTTCTACAACGATTTGATAAGAATAAATACCCGGCGTATTAAATGTAACATTCCAAGTATCTGTATACGTCCAATCAGTGTATGAATTAGTTGTTTTCGGATTTATATTAACAAGCGACGCTATTTTATCGCCGTTAGGCGCAATTATTTTTCTTTCAACATTGTATTTCCCAAAAGAAAAGGTAAACGAATCTAGCGTTTTGAATTTTGCTTTGCCGACTGTAAAATTACCCAGAATCCCTTTTACATCATCAGGCGTTCCCTCCGGATTAATCTCTTTTGCCATGATATGATTTGTTACATAGATCTCCCTGCCCCCATCAAGATTTAAAGCAAAAGAACTGGCAATGCATGTCAAACTCAATACAAATGTAAGAACTACTACACGTAATTTCATTGGCCTACCTCCAAAGTTTATTATATTGACTAATTCTACAAAAATGCTAAAATCCCCCCTGCCACTGAATACAATGTCAAAATTACCAATGATTCGTTTCGCATCGGGTATAACGCGAAACAGGGCAATGAGAAGCCCTCATTGCCCTGTTATCTCTAAAAACTAGATCCTCAGACCTGCCACCAGGCTTCCCACCTGTGCGGGGTAAGACGGAGTGTCAGGCTTGCGCTTTTGCGTTATTTATCACGAATTGAAACCCAAATTACACTCGGATAAAACCCGCACCTTTACCTGACCACCGAAAGGACAATCAGTCAGGCCGCGTAATAAAGCACAGCCTGACCCCCGATAATCTCGATACTCTTCCCCCAACTTTTTCCTTTATCTGTTTCATGCAGCTTGTGCCGTTGAATCATCAATCTTTCGAGCAGTTAAATATACACCAAGAAGAATACATACTCCTCCAATGCATTCACGCCAACCAATATGTTCATGTAACAATATAACAGAAAGCAACATCCCCACCAACGGAATAAAATTTAAGAAAATGGTCGCCCGGTTAGGTCCTACAACTGCGACCCCAACATTCCACCAATTGAAGGCTATGATACCGCTGCCCACAATCATATAGACCATCGATAGCCAGCCAAAATAAGAAAAGTTATGAATACCTGATTGCCCCTCAAACAAGACAGCGGCCCCCATGAAAACAGCTCCGGCAAACCCTGCCCACGCAGTAGTGGCCATCGGCGACATGTCCCTAAGTACCCTTCGCCCCAAGAGCGTATAAACAGCCCAGCCTAGTTGTCCACCGAAAAACAGTAAGTCTCCTTTATTAAAATCCAGCTGTTTTATCACTTCCATAGAGCCATGTGCTACTAAAAAAACAACACCACTCATAGATAGCAACACCCCTATCCATTGCTTGCTATTGAGACGCTCTTTTAAAAACATACCCGCCATAAAAGCCGTTAGCGCAGGAGTTAGTGCTGATATTAGAACACAGTTTATCGCTGTAGAATACTTTAATCCTGTAAACTGCATTCCATTATTGATTCCTACACCCGTTAAGCCCATAAGAATCAAAGTTGCAATATGCTGCTTGGGTGGAAAGGCTTTCTTTTTTTTTCTAATGATCAGAATGGCAATGAGTATCAGACTAATTCCCAAAAAGCGCATCAAAACAATCATCGTAGGCGACATTTCCCCCAATACACTTTTCACAGCAATAGGATTTGCGCCCCACAAAATTGCAGTAGCCATTAAAAATAAATAAATTTTTTTCGTATTATTCTCCATACTTACCTCTTAACTAATTTGCTGCTTTGCAAAATAAAAGTTCTACTAATGGTAATTTTAGATAAACTAAGATTACCACTAGCAGAACATTTTATCAATCAAGAGCTGTCAATAAATCCTCATACCTGACCCCCGATATGACCCGATACTTTCCATGGTTTCATAGATTTGAAATTTATCATAATTGATTAATTTACAGCCACTACTGGCTCTTCATCGCTGCAGTACATTTCTTCATCGTCAAGACCGTAATCTTCACGTCTCATTATTTCCTCGAATTCCGAAATTGTCATATCAGATAACTCATCTTCGCGTTCAAAATACTCTTCCAAATATTCGTTTTCAGAAGTAAAATTTAACTCATCATCATCTAGTTCGTCTATAGAGGTTTTACGCTTCAATCTTTCTTCGATATCTTCAACGGAGACTACATCCTCATAGTCGATATCTTCCACATGTATTAATACATCTTCGCTGATTTTATCTTGCGAAGTTTTAGTGTTATTTGACTCACTGTCATTTTTGGTTTTATCCTTTAGTATTTTACGATCACCATTCTTACTGTTTTTGTTGATAAGAATAGCAGCACCACCTATTGCGGCTACAACAAGGACGGTACCCAAGGCTGCTCTTTTTCTTTTACGAGTTCGCAGTTGTTCAGCCATTGAGCCGATTGTTAGAAGGTCAGCTACGGTAAGATTTTTATTTAACGCATAGTTGATAGTATTCTGCAGTTTTTCATTAGTTAAATTGTCAATATTGAAATGTGGGTCAATGCTAGATAGCCTGAAAGGAGCGTCCATAGGAAACTTCGCAGCGATCTTATTAATGAATTGCTGGTACATAATGTAGATGCTCATGATTTCGCCTACATCGGGCAGCGAATTGAATAAAGAAATACTGTCAAAGACATAACAATCGTCTTTTGCCCGTTTACGCAAACGGGTACCAATCAGGATTGCAATAACGCGACAATTTAACCGAAAACGGATATGATATCCATCCTCAGCAGTATATTCGTCAAAATAATTGAGGTTATTGGCGACACGGTTGATACAAAATCTAAGGGACTCAATGGATTTTTTCACGCGTTTAAACATTGCGCTACTATCCTCTTCAATTGGTAGCATTCTATCAATTTGTTCCATCTTTACCTTTCTACTAATGCGACTTCCTGGCAACTCCATCAATGGTGCTAATCTTTTAACAAGTTTATCGATATTATTCATTTTAACAACCTCCAATTTCCACTACGATTTGTCTTGGTTGCGCCTGTTGTCAAGCTACAGGAATTAAAATTTAAGTAATTTCATTTACTTTTAGTTCTTCTCGGAGTATTCGACTAGTACTCTGGCTTAGGCTTTTTTATTACCCCCGCTTTGGGGAACTTGGTAATACGCACGACAATAGCTTTCTTTTTATTTATAACAAAAAACTTCATTAGAATACAGTGCTGGCAGCACAGCACTTATTTTTTCATTCCCGATTAAATCAATCAGGCTATAGTATTCTGCTGGACAAAAATTCTGCAAAGTATTGCATTATAAACACTACAATATTACAATGTAGAAAAATGTTGGAGGTCACAAAATGGATTCATACATCAGAAACATTTTTAATGGCGACATGATAAAAACCGGTCCATTAAAAGAAAGCCTTAAAGAAACAAAAGATATAAATAGCTTTTTAAAAGAAAACACAACCTCTATTACTGATCCCACGTTAAGCGAACATTTAAATAGATTACTATCTCAAAAGGGGCTGAAACGCAAAGTTGTAATCGAATCCGCCCATCTTGATATAAACTATGCAAGCCAGTTTTTCAATAAGCAAAAATCCAACCCGAGCAGAGAGCATGTATTGTCTTTAGCATTTGGTTTCGGTCTGAATAATGAGGAAGCGGATAGACTGCTTAAAATTGCCGGAGTAGGCGCACTATATTCCAAAAATAAGCGTGATGCCGTTATTATCTACGCCCTTGAAAACGGGATGTCTATTGATCAAACAGATGATATTTTGATAGATCATAACCTTGAACCCTTAGATAAGGATATTAACAATAAAAGATAGAATGTATTAGTAATGTACGTTTCTAGTATAATTAGTATTCTGACCCGAAAGATGAAAAGAGAAAGGGAATCGTGGGGACGGTTCTCATCCTCCTTTGATTTTTCACAAAGTATATGATATAGGATATGACAGAGGAACGGGACTGTTTTGACACCTTTTTCTTGACAATTTCGTACCACCCCTCTGACTCTCCTCTTGCTTTTTAAGCGGTGAGATATAGTGCCATCACCAAATTAACAGCCTGTCTTTATTTTTCGAGGTAAATATGTAACTCCTGCCAAATGAACGTATCAATTCCAATAACGCACAGCCTAACCTTGCTCTCACTGTTCCCTAAGGGAACAGTGAGAGCCGAATATTCCGAGAATATTCCGGGGTCAGGCCTTAATTATTGAGTTATTTGATGTAAACAACTCAATAACTAAGGCCTGACCCCGGAGTTTCCCCCGAATTCCGCTGATATCACCAGTATTTTCGCTATTTTCGTCCTGCCTTTGCTTTATTTAACATTGTTATTTTATATTTATTATTTAGCTGGGTCGGGTTTAAGGGAATTGGCATCTTTTTTGCTATTCTTATTGCCAGCAAAGAATTGTTTCAATTTGTTTTTTTATTGCGGCTGGAAAAGCGAATTTTTCGATCAATTGAACAGCTTAAGCTAGGCGTTGATGAAATCGCGAAGGGCAACTATAATGTAAAAATAGACTGTGCTAGGCCAAACGTAAGACAAGGGGGACGTTCCTTTATTGACAACTTTTTAGTGCCAAAAAAGGAACGTCCCCCCATCTGTCTTCCTGAAAAATAATCAGTCAGGCCACGTTATTACGTTAATAACGCAATACCGCAAGCCTGACACCAACGCTGGTACTATTTATATTGTGCCGCCTAATGATAGTATATGGTTTTTTGCACTTTCGACTGCTGCTTTATTCTCAGGTAAATTAGAAATAATCAAACGATATGTTTCAATTGCCTCCTGATATAAATGCTGCTTTTCATAGGCCAAACCTTTATTTATGTAAGATTGTATATCTTTAGGATCTAATTCAAATGCTTTATTAAAGTCACTAATAGCTTCATTAAACTGCTTTTTTAAATAGTAAGTCCAACCACGGTTAGCATATGCATGAGCATTTTTAGGATCAAGCTCTATAACTTTATTAAAGTCATTGATTGCCGCCTCTAATTGCGATTTTTTACCGTAATTTAAAGCACGCCTATTATAGGCATAAACATAATTGGGATTAATTTCAATAGCTTTATCGAAATCAGTAACTGCTGCATCTATATCCCCTTTTTTCTCAAAAGTATAACCTAGCCAAGCATAAGCAAAGGCATATTTCGGATTTATCTCAATAGCTTTGGTGAAGTCCGCAAGTGCCAAATCATGTTTTCCCGTTTTTGAATAAATCTCTCCGCGCCTTTCATAGGCTATGGCATCTTTAGGATTATCTTCAATTGCTTTAGTCCATTCGCTTATCATTTGATCATTCGAGTTAATTTTAGATTCTCCCCATGCAATGTTTGAAGCTAAAAGACAAATAGATAAAGTAATTAAAATCATAATCTTTTTCATTTTATATTCCCCCTTGTATGATTAAGTTAGGGCTTAGGCCAAAACCATAGCCCGAATGTTACTTGAAAATTATCTATAAATGTTCGAATAGTTCATCGACAAAATATCCTTCATTACGCCAATATAATCATTCTCGTCAGAGAGATAAACGAGCATCCCCCCTGGGAAGCTCGTTCGAGCTTATACCCGGGCAGAAGCTGAGGGTCAAGCTTGCGCTTTTGCGTTATTTAAGTAAGACAAGGGGGACGTTCCTTTATTGACAACTTTTTAGTGCCAAAAAAGGAACGTCCCCATCTGTCCACCATAGTGAAAATTCCCTGAAAGGACTAAGAACTCCTGCCGCGGAAAATTCCGGTGTCAGGCCTCCCGTGACACCTTTTACGTGACAAACTAGTACAGTCCCTCTGTCATCTTGTATTTTACGAACTACAAGAGGAAGAATTTTCCTCTCCAACAATAATAGATAACTGACCACATGCCGCTCCATTTTCTACTTCTGCTTTAGTTGCAAAAGCAATGCCATAATCATAACCATTTTCTTTTAACTGTCTAATAATATCTTCCATTGACTACACCTCCTCCCATTGTGTTATTTATGTTAGGATTAATAGGTGATAACTTAATAAAGAAATATTGTGGATCAAACAATTCTTTTAATTTCTCTATATTAAAGTCAGCATAATCAACTAAAGTAAGATTTACTGTGGTTTTTAAATTAGATTTAGTTCTTATTTGTCCTAATTCTTTAATTGTCATTTTATTACTAAATGGTATTAGATTATTCCTTCTCTCCTCATTAAGAGAATGTAATGATATTTGCAAAGTAATATTCTCTTTTATCCAACTAAAATCACTATCCTTGATACCTATGGTAGAAACATAATGATGAACCTCGGGGTAATAGTAATTGATTAATTCGATAGATTTTCGAACATTTTTGATATTTAAGAAAGGTTCACCCATTCTAGTATAGTTAACTTTGTGTTCTTTTGCCTCGCTAAATTTATATTGCGGATTACAATCTAATACAAATGATATTTGGCCAATAATTTCATCTTCAGTTAGATTTCTAAACTGATTCATAATACCCGTAGCACAAAACTTGCATCCAACAGGACAGCCTGACATTACAGATACACCAATCATCCATCTTTCAGTTCGATCTCCATATCCTTCAATATTATAATTACAGTACTTAGTACACTCAGGTAAAAATGTATCTGTCGTTTCTATTAAATACCCATCATTTGTTTTAAGAGCATATACAGAACCATTACTGAAATTCTTTTGTCTAATTTTTTCCATCTTCTCCTCCAATACTACACATTGATCAAACATTGGTAGGGTAGCACTTGCCGCGAATTGAATTTATTTATTAGCCTTATGAAAAGTATTAGTGTCAATTTCTCTTACCACCTCTCAAATCTATGACGTCATATTCTTGCAAAAGCTCTTCTTACAACCCCTGTATTCTTAAAATTTGTATCCTTCATTACTATCGCCTCAATAATGTTATTAACGTTTTGATATTATCAATCAGTTAATAACATTATATGATTTATCCCTTTTATTGTCAATCAATTCTAAAATATAATATTTCATTTCATGGTGGTGAAGCTTTTAACTTCATAAAATACAAGGCCGCTACAGCACCGTTTATCACAAAACAAAAGAACTCCTACCAAATTCATAAAAAATTTGGCAAGAGTTCTCTCGCCGTTATAGATAATTCGGCTCTCCCCGGCTAATCTTAAACACGCAAAAAAAGTTACTGCCAAATCAACTTTAGCAGTAACTTTTCTATATCCTAACTTCCTACTTCCCACAAACCTCCACAACCTTCTGGAACGCCTTCGCACTTGCTTTAATAGTTATGGCAATATCGGCATCGCTATGCGCGGCTGACATAAAGCCTGTTTCAAACTGCGATGGAGCCAGGTAAATACCTTGTTCCAGCATCGAGTGAAAGTAAACATTAAAGGCTTTAACATTGGACTTGCAGGCTGACTGGTAGTCATACACCGGCTCATTGCTAAAGAACATACTGAACATGGAGCCGATGCGGTGGAATTGGAGATTTAGACCCACCCTTTCGGCTTGCGTCCGCAGACCTTCGGTGAGAGCAATCGTATTGTCATTCAGTTTAACGAAGAAATTATTAGAACTTCCCAGCAGTTTCATGGTAGCAATACCCGCGGCCATGGCCAAGGGATTGCCGCTGAGGGTGCCTGCTTGGTACATAGGGCCTGCCGGGGAAACCTGCTCCATAATATCACGGCGGCCGCCGTAGGCTGCAACCGGCAGACCGCCGCCGATTACTTTACCAAGGCAAGTCAGGTCTGGTTTAATGCCATATACGGCCTGCGATCCACCGTAGGCTGAGCGGAAACCTGACATGACTTCATCAAAAATGAGCAGTGCGCCGTGTTTCTGGCACACGGCCTGTACTTGCTGCAGATAGCCTTCTTTCGGCAGAATGAGTCCCATATTGCCAGGGGTTGGCTCAATAATGACTGCGGCGATTTCCTCGCCTGACGCCTTGAAAGCGGCTTCAAGTTCTTCGATATTGTTATACGGTACAGTAATGGTATTTTGCGCCACGCTCTGTGGTACGCCCGGGCTGTCAGGAACGCCAAAAGTTGTTGCGCCGGAACCGGCTTTTACCAGGAGGCTGTCATGATGGCCATGATAGCAGCCTTCAAATTTGACGATTTTGTCGCGACCGGTAAAGGCTCTGGCCAGACGAAGCGCGCTCATGGTGGCTTCAGTGCCGGAATTGACCATGCGAAGCATTTCAATGGATGGTAATACTTTCATAACCATTTTGGCAAGCTCGGTTTCCTGGATTGTCGGCGCACCATAGCTTGTGCCGCGCTGCGCGGCTTCACACAAGGCGGTTACTATCGCCGGATGAGCATGGCCCAAAATCATGGGTCCGTAGGAACCGACATAATCGATATAGGCGTTGCCGTCAATATCATAGATCTTGCTGCCAGTCGCCTTTTCGATAAAGGGCGGCGTGCCGCCGACTGAGCGGAACGAACGCACAGGGCTGTTGACCCCGCCGGGAATATATTGTTTTGCTTCAGCAAAAGCTGATTGTGAACGGTCTAAACTAAATGCCATATGAATCCCTCCTTGGGTTACACGATTATTATCTGAATATATTGATAGCTTAAAATAGGCGATGCCCCCTGAGAGGGCCGGCGAATACGGAGACAACACACCCCGTCGCTTCGCGCCACCCCTCTCGAGAGGGGAATTTAATTTTCTACTTTTCGCTCAGCCAGCGAGCGGCATCAAGTGCATGGTAGGTGATAATAATATCAGCGCCAGCGCGTTTCATGGAGACAAGGGTCTCGAGGACAATTCGCTTTTCATCAATCCAGCCGTTTTGGGCGGCGGCTTTGACCATGGCGTATTCGCCGCTGACATTGTAGACAGCAAGCGGTAAATCAAAACTGTCTTTGACCTGACGCACAATATCAAGATAGGTCAGCGCCGGTTTTACCATGAGAATGTCTGCCCCTTCTTCCACATCAAGCGCCGCTTCTTTGAGCGCCTCGCGGGCGTTCGCCGGATCCATCTGATAGGTACGGCGGTCGCCGAACTGCGGTGTCGAATCAGCCGCTTCGCGGAATGGACCATAATAAGCCGAAGCATATTTTACTGAATAGGACATAATGGATACATCCTGATAGCCATCTTGATCAAGCGCAGCGCGAATGGCTGCAACCCGCCCATCCATCATATCAGATGGCGCCACCATATCAGCGCCTGCTTTGGCATGACTGACAGCCACTTTGGCGAGAAGTTCCAGTGTTAAGTCATTATCAACTTTTTCACCGCAGATTTCGCCGCAATGACCGTGACTGGTGTATTCGCACATGCAAACATCGGTAATAATGACAAGCTCCGGTACTGCTTTTTTAATAGCCGTTACCGCTCGCTGCACGGGACTATTCATGTCCCAGCCGCTGGAGCCGTGCTCATCTTTATATTCCGGCAGACCAAAGATAAGCACAGCTGGAATACCTAAATCATAGGCAGCCTTAGCCATCTTCACGCTTTCATCCACCGACAAATGAAAATTGCCGGGAAGTGTCCCAATTTCTTTTTTTACATTTTCACCAGGTACGATAAACAGCGGATATACTAAATCTGCTGCCTTAAGACTTGTTTCCCTGACCATACTGCGAATCCCCGCCGAAGCACGCAGACGGCGCGGTCTTATAGTTAGTCCTGACATATAACATCCCTCCAACTAAAAACCTTTATCATTTCATTGTTACCTTAATTGTACCATTAAATGTATTCTTTATTATAACATTAGTATCACCGCAGTTATTATATAACTGTATCTATGCAATTTACAAATGTAGTTACACTAATACGCAGAAAAAATCAAAAAGACATTTTCTCTATCGCTTGTACCAGCCCTTTAATGGTATATTCATCAGCAATTACAGTAGGCTCAATGCCGTGCTGATGACAAGTAGTCGCGGTGATTGGCCCAATGCAGGCTACTTTGACTTGATTTATTAATTCTGCGCCACCTTCTCCCAGCAATTTCAGGAGATTGGTCACAGTCGAAGAACTAGTAAAGGTTACTAAATCTATTTGTCCTGACTTAAGCTGACTTACTAGTGCCTGTCCGTCTATATCTGCGACCACAGTTTGATATGCTGGCACGACCTCAACAGCTATCCCCATTTCTCTCAGCTTTTCAGGCAGAACATCGCGCGCTACCAGTGCCCGTGGAATAAGGATTCGCATGCCTGGCTCAACAAGACCGGTCAGAGCCTCAACAATGCCTTCGGCCTTGAATTCAAGCGGCACAATATCTGCTTTGATGCCGTGGTCTTTGAGTCTGGCGGCTGTCTGCACGCCGATAGCCGCGATTTTTATGCCGCTTAGCGCCCTCGAGTCTAAACCCGCTTCTTCCATTCGTTTAAAGAAATATTCTACCCCGTTTACACTGGTAAAAATCAGCCACTGATACAAATCCAGCGCAGCAATGGCCGCATCCAGCGCCACAAAGCTGTCTGGCGGCAGAATTTTGATAGCAGGCGCCTCCACTGCGGCCGCTCCCAGCTTTTCAAGCTCAGCCGTCAAGGCGCTGGCCTGCTCACGCGCTCTGGTTACCAACACAGTTTTGCCAAACAGCGGTTTTTTATCAAACCAGGCCAGCTGCTGTCTAAGGGTTACCACATTACCCACAATAAAGATGGCCGGCGGTTTAATCCCTGCCTTTGAGACATCTTCCACCGCTTGACCGACTGTTGTCACAAGCGTCCGCTGCTCAGGCTTGGTACCCCAGCGGATAACGGCAGCCGGAGTATCAGCGCTGCGTCCGTATTCGATAAGTTTGGCCGTGATATGCGGCAAATTTTCTATACCCATTAAAAATACCAAAGTATCTACCGCTGTCGCGAGCTTATCCCATTTGATTGTCGACTCTGCTTTGGCCGGGTCCTCATGACCGGTAATTACCGCAAAAGAAGTGGCGATCCCGCGATGCGTCACAGGGATACCAGCATAGGCCGGCACTGAAATTGCTGAGGTCACACCTGGCACGATTTCAAAGGGAATATTATATTTTAATAGTTCGAGTGCTTCTTCCCCGCCCCGGCCAAAAACAAACGGGTCGCCCCCTTTGAGCCGTACCACGGTTTTTCCGGCAAGCGCCTTATCAACCAGCAGCTGATTTATATCTCCCTGCCGCATAGTATGTGCGCTTGATGCCTTACCCACATAGACTAGTTCGGTATCGGGCCGTACATAGGACAAAAGACGATCGTCCGCCAGACGATCATAAACAAGAACATCCGCCTCTTTAATATATTCGAGCGCTTTAACGCTAATCAGCTTGTAATCTCCGGGCCCAGCTCCAACCAAATAAACCATGCCTTGCTGCATAACTACCCCTCCACTTAACTTATATAAAATTTCTGCGTCAAAAGCCTCCCCCTGTCGCTGAAGCGACATCCCCCTCGAAGAGGGAGACTGGATTTAAAGCCTCCATCACTGAGGGAGGTGGCGCGAAGCGCCGGAGGGAGTTTTCCTGCAAATTACTACTAAATCAGTCACATTCTTTGATACCAACAGGGAATTACGCGAGTTCCATGACCTTACGCAAAATTTCAGCGCCGCCTGCCTTCAGCATGCGCTGTGCTAAGTCCTGGCCTAATTGAGCGGCATCTGTAACAGCGCCTGTGACCTTATCGCTCACTACTTCCTGTCCGTCAATCGACAGAATAACAGCGTTTAGCGCTAGTGTTTCATCCATAACCGTCGCATGTACCCCGACAGGCACCTGACAGCCGCCTTCTACTACTCTGAGAAAAGCCCGTTCAGCCGTCACGGCCTGGCGGGTTTCCACATCATTTAAAAACTCTAAGAGCGCTAATACTTCTCTGTCACCGCCGCGGGTTTCTATTGCAAGTGCGCCCTGACCTACTGCCGGCAGACATACTTCATGCGAAAGAACTTCCGTGATTCTATCGCCCCACCCAAGACGCGAGAGTCCTGCCACGGCAAGAACGATCGCATCCAAATCTTCGGTATCGAGTTTCTTGAGCCGTGTATCTACATTACCTCTTAGTTCGCAAATAGCAAGATCAGGCCGGTAGCGCTTGAGCTGAGCTCTGCGCCGTAGGCTTGAGGTACCGACTTTAGCGCCTTTGGGCAATTTATCAATTGTACCGTACGTAGGCGCAACCAGCGCGTCACCTGCATTTTCGCGTACGGTGATAGCGGCAAGCTGAAGCCCTGCCGGCAGTTCCACCGGCATATCCTTTAAGCTGTGTACCGCCAAATCAATCTCACCCGACAGCATAGCATTTTCTAGTTCCTTGGTAAAAAGCCCCTTGCCGCCAATCTTGGCCAAAGGAACATCTTGTATTTTATCACCGCTTGTAACAATATGCTTTAGCGTTACTTTGACCTCAGGATGTCTGGCTTCAATTAGCGCCGCTACATGATGCGCCTGCCACAGTGCCAGCTTACTGGCGCGCGTACCGATTATCAGATTTTTCTTCATGCCGTTCTTCTCCTATGATTTCAAGTTTAAACAAATCCCGGGCTGCCTTGATATAATAATCCTCTTTTTCACTGCCGGCGGCTTCGTTGATACGGATCATCGGATCACGCAGCAATTTCCGGACAAGCATATGGGACATATTTTCAAAGATTTTTCTTTGCTCCGGAGTAATATCAGGCAGCTTCACCAGCGCCCGTTTCATTTCCCGTTGTCTGATCCGCTCAGCCTTGTCAGACAGCCGCACGACTGTTGGCCGTAACGATAAATAACGAAATTTATTAATAAGATCGTCGAGCTCATCAGCAATAATCTCTTCAGCGGCAACAGCTTCCTGCTCGCGTTCCTTGAGATTAGATTCAACAACCGCTTCCAAATCATCCACATTAAACAGGCTGACGCCTGAAATGGCCTCTACCTCTGGTTCCACATCTCGCGGCACGGCAATATCCATAAAGAGACTAGGGCGTGCCTTGCGCCGCGCCATGAGATGCGCCACTTCTTTGGTGTAGATGATATAATGCGGCGCACCTGTGGAGGTAATTACAATATCGGCTTCTACCGCACTTTTCATGAAATCTTCAAACGGCACCGCCTGTCCATTGAACTTTTCCGCCAAGGCTGCCGCCCGCTCGTAGCGCCGATTAGAAACAAACACAGTTTGTACACCATTTTCCACGAGGTGCCTAGCAGTCAGTTCACTCATTTGACCGGCGCCAACCAACAGTACTTTGGCATTAGAAAGATCGCCCAGTACCTTTTTGGCCATTTCCACCGCCGCATAACTGACGGATACTGCATTATAAGCAATCCTGGTTTCGGTCCGCACCTTTTTGCCAACCGCAATAGCTCGATGAAACAAGGTATTAAGCACCGTATCTGTTGTTTTGGCCTCACGCGCAAGTGCATAGGCCTTTTTGACCTGGCTCAAAATCTGACCTTCACCAACCACCAAGGAGTCAAGACTGGAGGACACGCGAAACAAGTGTTCCATGCAGTCGTCATCACTGTGAATATAAAAATTGGTTTCCATTTCGGTATCGCTCATATTGACCCCAGCCATGCGCTGTAAATAGCGGCGCATAAGTGCCAAGCCCTCATCCAGTTCATCTACCACCGCGTACATTTCCGTGCGATTGCAGGTAGATAAAATAGCGCATTCGGCAATACCATCATCAGCATAAATATATTTAAGCGCTGCCAAAATCTGCTCTTCGGCAAAAGAAAAACATTCGCGCACACTAATATCTGCTGTTTTATGATTGAGTCCCAACACTGCTAATTGCATTTATAATCATTGCCTCCGCCTCTTTGAGCTGACCCTGATTGAGTAAAGTAAGAACCTCGCTGTTTAGGGCCGCCCGCCAAAACCGTTCCCGGTCTTTGGTATTTACTAACTTCTCTTTTATTGCTTCGCGCTGCCGCGAGAGCATCTCCAGATACATACCGTACTCTTCGCCGTACCTTGTCTCTAGCTCTTCGCGCAGCCGCCGCGAAAATGCGGGGCTTTTGCCGCCGGTAGATACAGTAATCAGTAAATCGCCGCGCGATATTTTGCCTGGAATAATAAAATCACATTCATCCGGTGCATCCACAACATTAAGCAAGGCGCCGCTAGTCCTAGCCTCTGCTGCGGCTTTATTATTGACTGCTTTGCTGTCAGCTGCACACACTACCATAAAATAGTCCTGCACATCGCCGGCGCCATAGTCCTTATTTCGCCAGCAAACTCCCCCGTCTGCCGCAAGCTTTGCCAATGCACTTGTCAGCTTCGGGCTGATAACGGTGACTTTAGCGCCTGCCTCCAGCAGCGACAATATTTTTCGCTCAGCCACTTTACCGCCCCCGATAACTGCGCAAGGGCGATCTGCTATTTTTAAATTAACCGGATAGACCTTCATGCTTGCACTTCCTAAATAAAATGCTCTGCGTTTTTAATACAATAAGAAAGTAAGTAATATTTCGACCATTGTCGAAAAACATACTATAGACAAACCACCCGAAATGTTATACTTTCTTGTATTTTAAAAAAACGCATATTCTATTATTATTCGCGTTTACTTTGTATATCCCTCTTTTTAGCTTTTCTTAAAACTCAATGCCTTTTTGCGCCTTAATGCCCTGCTGATAAGGATGCTTAATTTCTTTCATCTCGGTTACCAAATCAGCGCTAGCAACAATCTCGTCTGCTGCATCCCGGCCTGTGAGCACCAAATGTAAAAGCGGCGGTTTACTATCAATTAGGCCCAGCACATCCTCTACACTGAGTAAGCCAAATTTAACCGCATAATTTATTTCATCAAGAATTATCATCTGCCAAATGCCCGCCGCAATAGCGTCACGTGCCGCCTGCAGTGCACTCTGGGCTGCCGCGCGATGCTCGGCCATTTTATCTTCACTGCTGCCTTTGATAAAGCCTT
Organism: Pelosinus sp.; assembly: GCA_021372375.1. Lineage (GTDB taxonomy): Bacteria > Bacillota > Negativicutes > Propionisporales > Propionisporaceae > JAJFUN01. The sequence continues at coordinate 57,048 of JAJFUN010000117.1, forward strand.
CGCCCAGCTGGCGTATTACAAAATCCGGCGCCAGCTTTTCAATCGCTGCAAGCTCACCGTATTTCCAGCCGCCTTTAATAAACTGTACAACAAGTACCTTGAGCCCCTGCCCAAAGGCACGAAGCCCAAGCCCTAGCGCTGCAGTTGTCTTGCCTTTGCCATTACCTGTATGAACAATAACTAGACCCCGGGACTCTTCCTCCATAACTCAGACCTCCCTGCCAATGATTTTATAGAGTAAATCCATCCGTAAGTTCTGCCGGACAACCTTGGCCAGCCGGTCAAAGCTTGCTTGCTTTTCCGCCGCCATACTGCGAGTAGAAGCAAGTGGGTTCAAGCCCTTTCGCTCTCTGAGGGCATTAAGGATAGCTCGTCTTAGCGCATCGTTATCAAAAATTCCATGGATATAGGTTCCCATAATTTGACCATTTTTACTTACTACACCGTCATAGGTTCTAATCTTTTCACCAGAACGTTCAGTAATCGTAAAAGCGTAATCCACATCTGCCAAAAACTCGGTACGCCCCATATGAATTTCATAACCCTTTAGCATATCCTCCGAATAATTTATCCCGAGAAATGAATTACTCTTAGATGCCGCTATTACCTGATGTGTCACTTTGTTTGCCACAAACGTAGTCCTTGTCGGCAAGAGACCAAGCCCTGTTATTTGATCCTCTGCTGATTCGGTATGCTCGGGATCAAGGATTTCCATACCAAGCATCTGATAACCGCCGCATATGCCGATAAGGGGCGTACCCTCCTTTACCAGCTGCTTAAGTTCTTTTTCATAACCTTCCTCGCGTAAATAACAAAGATCGGCAACTGTATTTTTACTGCCAGGCAGTATTACCAAATCAGGCTTACCGATGGCTTCACCGGGCTGTACATATCTTACCATTACATCAGCTTCACCAGCCAAAGCGTCAAAATCAGTGAAGTTAGAAATTTTTGGTGTACGAAGCACCGCAATTTCAAGATCAAAATTCTGCTTTTGCATGGTCTTTTTATCTTCTAAGGATACCGAATCCTCATCATCAATGCCTAAGTTGTCAAGATGCGGAATGACACCAAGCACAGGTTTACCTGTTTTTTCTTCCAAAAACTCCAGCGCAGGCTGCAGTAGTTTGATATCCCCGCGAAATTTATTAATAATAATTCCCGCCACTAAAGCCCGTTCGTCCTCTTCTAAGAGTTCGAGCGTGCCGACAACTGCCGCCAGCGCGCCGCCCCGATCGATATCGGCCACCAAAAGCACAGGCGCATTAATCATTTTGGCTACCCGCATGTTGACAATATCGTTAGCCTTAAGATTGACTTCGGCCGGACTACCCGCCCCTTCAATAACTACCGCGTCATACTCATGCATGAGTTTATCTAAGCACTCTTTAACAGTATCTAAAGCCGTTAAGCTATAACCTTGATGATATTGCTGGGCTGTCATATTGCCAATCGGTTTTCCCATCAAAACAACCTGCGAGCAGGCATTACCTGTCGGCTTTAACAGCACCGGATTCATTTCCACCATGGGTTCAAGCCCTGCCGCTTCAGCTTGAGCGACCTGCGCCCGTCCCATTTCCGCCCCTGTACGGGTAACATAAGAATTGAGCGCCATATTTTGCGCCTTAAAGGGGGCCACGCTCTGGCCATCCTGCCATAAAATCCGGCATAACGCTGTTGTCAGTATGCTTTTGCCGACATGAGAACTTGTCCCCTGTAGCATAATTGTCTTTCCCATTTATAACATCTCCTTGCCTCAATCTAATTGTCATTAAAAGTCATAGCAAAGCAATTTATCCAATATCTCGTAGGGGCAATCCCCTGTGGCTGCCCCTACAACAGAAATTGCTTACCTATCACTTGCAATGACTTTCCTTATATTCTGTACACTTCTCAATAAACTGCTCGGCTGCACCTTGCTGCCCCATAAAATGCATATGGAGGTACGATGCCACAACGTTTTTATCAGCATACCCGCCAAAATACTTTGCACCTGTCCGATTTTTAGTAAATTCAAAAGCCCACGGAAAATCTTTTTCCTGTAGCGGCGTCATTTGTGAAAAATGAAATTCATGCCCGCGAAAAACGCTGCCGCTACTGCATAGAATATTACTCTTAAGTGCTTTAGCTTCTACATAGCCAACTGTTTGCAGTTTGCTCTGCATACGGCACTCTGCCGGAATAACGCCAGCCATCAAAAAGGCCTGACCGGAGAAGTCAACCAATCGCTCTGTCAGATACATCAGCCCGCCGCATTCTGCGTAAACAGGCATACCTTCGCTCGCGGCCCGGTAAATAGCCTTTCTCATCTTTTGATTTGCGGTTAGCTCGCTCGCAAACATTTCGGGAAAACCGCCGCCAAAAAGCAGTCCATCAACCTCAGGCAGCTTTTGATCAAATAGCGGACTAAACGCCACAAGCTCCGCCCCGAGTTTCTCAAGCACGCCAAGACTTTCCGGATAGTAAAAGGAAAAGGCTTCATCTTGCGCTACCCCGAGACGCACTTTGGCAGTAGAAACAAGCTTTGCTTGGGGCCTAGCGGGCAGCGGCGGCGCCTTTTTGGCTAAAGCAAATAGCTCATCTAACTTGATTTGCCGGCTAATTTCTGCACCCAGTTTGTCAACAAGCGCTCTAGCATCATTTTCTTCTACCGGCGTAAGACCTAAATGACGTTCCGGCATTTTTAGACTGTCATCCCGTCTGAAACAGCCAAGTACCGGGATGCCGCGATTTTCTAACGCCTCTGTCACAATACTTTGGTGACTGAGTGAACCAAGCCGATTGACCAGCACGCCGGCAAAGTCAATTTCCGGATCATACATTTTATACCCTAGCGCTAACGCCGCCGCACTTTCTCCCATGGCCTTTGCATCAATTACCAGCGCCACAGGCGCCTTTAGGAGCTTGGCAATGGCAGCTGAGCTGCTAATGCCATTTTTTCCGCCATCATACAGCCCCATAACGCCTTCAATGATTACTAAATCATTACCCTGTGCGGTACTTGCAAATACCTCTAAAAGACTTTCCTGATTCATCAGCCAGCTATCAAGATTATGCGAGCGCTGACCGCTCGCCAGATAATGATAGCCTGGGTCGATATAATCAGGCCCTACTTTATAGGATTGTACTTTTAGGCCCCGCGCCCTAAAGGCTGCCAAAAGTCCGGTTACCAAGGTAGTCTTGCCCACCCCGCTATTCGTGCCGGC
>JAJFUN010000123.1 GCA_021372375.1 Pelosinus sp.
CTTGGCTGGGATGATGCTTGGAAGATTACCACCCAAACCATATCTTATACCAATCATACCATTATGCCTGAGGCTCTCGAAAAGTGGCCGGTTGACATGTTCAAGGATCTGCTGCCGCGCATTTATATGATTATCGAAGAAATTAATGAACGTTTCTGCAAAGATCTATGGCAAAGATACCCTGGTGATTGGGATAAAATTAAAGAAATGGCCATTTTATCAGACGACCATGTGCACATGGCTAAACTGGCTGTTGTGGGGAGCTTTAGTGTTAATGGCGTAGCGGCCTTGCATACAGATATTCTTAAGGAACATATCTTCCGTAATTATTTTGAACATTCGCCGCATAAGTTTAACAATAAAACCAATGGTATTACGCATCGACGCTGGTTATTAAAGGCTAATCGGGGACTTTCTGATTTGCTGACAGAAACAATCGGTGAGAGCTGGATTGAACATCCAGATGATTTGGTTAATATGATAAAATATGCTGATGATGCTGCAGTGCAGCAGCAATTGACTAAAGTCAAACAGCACAATAAAGAAATACTAGCTAATTACATTAAACATAGATGCGATATTACCATTAATACTCATTCTATTTTTGATGTACAGGTTAAACGGATTCATGCTTATAAACGGCAAATGCTCAATATCCTGAGAATTATGGATTTGTATAATCGCTTGAAGGCTGAGCCGAGTCTTGATATTGTACCGCGTACCTTTATTTTTGGCGGTAAGGCTGCGCCAGGCTATCATATTGCCAAACAGACCATTCGTTTGATTAATGTGCTGGCTGATGTAATTAACAACGATAAAACCATCCAGGATAAAATTAAGGTCGTTTTTTTAGAAAACTATAGTGTGTCGCTGGGCGAAATGATTTTTCCTGCCTCCAATCTTAGTGAACAAATCTCTACTGCCAGTAAGGAAGCATCGGGTACCGGCAATATGAAGTTTATGATGAACGGTGCAATAACCATTGGTACGATGGATGGCGCCAATGTGGAAATTAGGGGCGCAGTTGGGGATGATAATATTGTCATCTTTGGCTTAAATTCCGCTCAGGTTATTGATTATTATCGGTATGGCGGCTACAATGCCTATGATATATATAATAATGATCCGCGCATCAAAACGGTTATGGAACAATTGGTAAATGGCTTCTTGCCTGGCAGCGGCGAAGAATTCCGTTCACTGTATGATTCCATTATGCGTACAAATGATGAGTTCTTTATGCTCAAGGATTTTGCCGACTATGTTGAAGCACAAGAGCAGGTTGATGCGAAATATCGTGATGAAAAATTATGGGCCAGGATGAGCATCCATAATATAGCACATTCCGGTATTTTCTCAAGTGATCGCAGTATAGCTGAATATGCTATTGGTATTTGGAATGTAAAACCCATTGAAATTATACGATCATAAGTATGTTGTTTAACAGGCAAGGGATATACCAAGGTATATCCCTGCTGATTATATACCTTGCAGCAGCCATTATAATTTTTCAGGCAGCTTAGAGAGAGGAAGATTATTATGCGTAAAAAAGAATGTGTGGCGATGTTATTAGCAGGTGGGCAGGGCAGTAGACTGGGGATTTTGACGCAAAAGGTAGCCAAGCCGGCGGTTCCTTTTGGAGGAAAATACCGTATTATTGATTTTCCCCTCAGCAATTGTCATAACTCCGGCATTGATACGGTTGGCGTACTCACGCAGTATAAACCCTTGGCCCTCAACAGCTATATCGGTATTGGCAGTGCCTGGGACCTTGATCGCAAGGATGGCGGGGTATTTGTCCTGCCGCCGTATGCCAGGGAAAAAGAAGCCGAATGGTATAAAGGCACAGCTGATGCCATTTATCAAAACATTAACTTTTTAGATATGTTTAATCCATCCTATGTACTTATTTTGTCAGGCGATCATATTTATAAAATGGATTATGACAAGATGCTGCAATTCCACAAGGAAAAGGGTGCTGATGCTACCATTGCTGTGCTGGAAGTTTCCGATGAAGAGGCTAGCCGCTTTGGTATTATGAATGCTGATGAAGAGCGGCGCATTTTTGAGTTTGAGGAAAAGCCGGAAAAACCGAAAAGCAACCTTGCTTCCATGGGGATTTACATATTTAGCTGGCCTGTTCTCAGGGAACTTTTGGTGGCTGATGGTAAGAATGCTAAATCCGAGCATGACTTTGGCAAGAATATTATTCCGCAAATGCTGGAGCAAGGACAAAAACTATATGCGTATGCTTTCGAGGGATATTGGAAAGACGTAGGAACTTTGGAAAGCTTTTGGGAAGCAAATATGGATATTTTAAAACTCAAACCGGAGTTTAATATTTATGATCCAAACTGGCGTATTTATTCGGTTAATCCTACCCGGCCGCCGCATTATCTTGGCAGCGGGGCCAAGGTTGAGCGGTCTGTTATCAGTGAAGGCTGCATGGTATTTGGCCAGGTGGAGAATTCCGTTATTTTCCCAGGCGTATATATTGGCGCGGGCGCCAATATTAAAGATTCGATTATTATGCCGCATGCGCAGATTGAAGGCAATGTTGTGATTGAAAAGGCCATTATTGGGCGTAAGTCTATTTTAAAAGAGGGCTGCAAGATTGCCGGCAAATTTGTGGCAAGAAAGCAGGAAATTGTAGTACTCGCCGAAAAGTCAGTTATTCCTAGTTCAGTCGTGATTTGCGAAAGTGTTATGCCGGGACAAAAAATAAATGATGCAGCGCAAAAGGAGAATTGAGTCTATGGATGTAATGGGAATTATTAATTTAAATGAATCAGAAGATTTCCTGAATGAATTAACCCAATATCGTCCTTTGGCGGCTGTGCCATTTGGCGGCAGATATCGGTTAGTTGATTTTGTTTTATCCAATATGGTCAATTCTGGAATAAGTAATGTGGCCATTTTAATTCAGCATAAGTACCGTTCGTTAATGGATCATTTGCGCTCAGGAAAAGAGTGGGACTTGGCCCGTAAAAGAGAAGGGCTATTTTTGCTGCCGCCAGCCTATTCTAACTCGCCGATGCAGACACAACGCGGTGATATCGAGAATTTTTACAGCAATTTGGACTATATTGAAAACAGTCAGCAAAGTTATGTGCTGATTTCCGGGACAAGCATTATTTATAACCTTAACTATCAGGCGGCAGTAGCGTATCATCAGGCACAAGGTGCAGATATTACGGTGCTGTATGCAGAGAAAGACTGCGCCTCGGATGATTGTGCAGATGCATTTTTGCTGGAGGTAAATGAAGCAGGTCAGGTTCTTGATATGCGCAGTAAGGCAAATGTCAAGACTACGCAAAAGATGTCCATGGAAACATTTATTATGAAGAAGGAACTGCTTGTCGAACTCATACGTGATTGCATCGCCCGCGGCGATTATGATTTTATCAAACACTGCATTATTAAGAATATACATAAATTAAAAATATACGGTTACCAGTACCAGGGATATCTTGCCCGAATTCATTCCCTGCAAAGTTATTTTGCACATAATATGGATTTGCTAAAACCAGAGATCTGGCAGGAACTGTTTTTTCGCGATGGGTTTGTTTATACCAAAGTCAAAGATGAACCGCCTTCTAAATATTTTGATGGGGCTGAGACGGATAACGTGCTGGTTTCAGGCGGCTGCCATATTGCCGGGAGCGTTAAAAACAGTATTTTATCCCGCGGCGTAAAAATTCATGAAGACGCTAGTGTTAAGAATTGTATTATTATGCAAAAGTGTGAAATTGGGGCTGGGGCCATCCTGGAAAATGTCATTTTGGACAAGGATGTGTATATTACTCCAGGCAAGAAGCTAAAAGGAGAAGCCAGCTACCCATTTATCATTAAGAAAGGAATGGTGATTTAATATGTTAAAAATATTGTTTGCTGCGGCTGAAGCAATGCCGTTTGCTAAAACCGGCGGTTTGGGAGATGTAGTGGGAACCTTGCCGCGGGAATTAAATAAGCAAAAGGTGGATGCTAGGGTAATTCTGCCGAAACATAGCGCAATTGCGCCCTCCTTTCGCGACCAGATGAAGCTCATCAAAACGCTAAAGGTGCCTGTGGGCTGGCGTGAGCAATACTGCGGCGTGGAAATGCTTGAATATCAAGGCGTAATCTTTTATTTTATTGATAATGAAGAGTATTTTAAACGTCCTAGCATTTATGGACACTGGGATGAAGGCGAATGCTACGCCTATTTTTGCCGGGCTGTGCTGGAGTGCTTACCGGAGCTAGATTTTAAGCCGGATGTAATTCATTGTCATGATTGGCATGCCGGGATGATTCCCGTTTTTCTCAAGGCTTTTTATCAGGAGAATGCCTTTTATAAAGGCATACATACCTTGTATACCATTCATAACCTGCGCTATCAAGGCATTTTCCCAAAAGAATTGGTACCAGATATATTAGGGCTTGATTGGGAATACTTTAATAGTGGCGGCATAGAATTTTATGATCAGGTAAGCTTTATGAAGGCAGGGCTGTATTATGCTGACCTCATTTCGACTGTGAGCAAAACCTATGCCCAGGAAATTCAATATCCCTTTTATGGGGAGCAGCTTGACGGTTTTTTAAGGTCTAGAAATAGTGATCTCAATGGTATTATTAACGGAATTGATTATGATGAATATAATCCTGAGACAGACAACAAAATATTTGTAAACTATGATGCTAAAAACAGCCAGCTCAAACAGGAAAATAAACTGCATTTACAGGAAAAGCTTGGTCTGCCAACAATTGATGTACCCATGCTGGGGATTGTATCGCGTTTGGTTGGGCCGAAGGGTCTTGATTTAATTGAACGAATACTCCATGAGCTTGTAGCGACCGAGGATTTGCAGGTTGTTGTGCTGGGAACCGGCGAAGAAAAATATGAAGACCTGTTTCGTACTGTAGCCTGGCAGTATCCAGACAGAGTGTCGGCTCATATTTACTTTAATGATTCACTGGCCAGGCAGATTTATGCGGCCTCAGATATGTTCTTGATGCCGTCTGTTTATGAACCATGCGGCATTGGGCAGCTCATTGCCATGCGTTACGGCAGTGTGCCGATTGTCAGGGAAACAGGCGGCTTAAAAGATACTGTCCAGCCCTATAATCAGCATTCCGGCAAAGGCAATGGCTTTACGTTTACCAATTATAATGCGCATGATATGCTGTTTACAATTAAACGCGCACTTGGTTTTTATGAAAATCAGAAAACGTGGAAAAAAATTGTCGCTAATGCCATGAAGGCTGATTACAGCTGGGAAAATTCAGCTAAACAATATAAAGAAGTGTATACAAAAATATCTAAAATGTAACTAAATGATGCTGGCCCGGGAAAATTAGCGTAAGGTTAATTTTCCCGGCTGGTTTATCTGCTATATACAATGAATAAGCCATTTTAGAAAAATAGTTGATTCATTTTATATAGTGCTAGCTTGTCGTATGCGGCAAACTAGACGAAGGAGAGGTATTATTTGGTGGAGAAAAAACAGATGCGACACAATTCGCATATGCTCTCGTATCGGAATCCCTTTGGCGCGGTGCCCACAGGTGCTGAAATTTGCTTGCGCCTAGAGATTGGCAGCGGTTTTGCACCGTTATCTGTAGCTGTTAGAACCTGGAAAGACGGTGTGGGTGAGGGCTTTACTGATATGGAGCTTTTAGAAGAAAGATGGGATGCCAAGGTATATGAAGCTACCCTCATGGCAGATGAAGAGCCTGGGTTGTTATGGTATTACTTTATTATAAAAGAATCAGACCGGGTTTATTATTATGGCAATAATCAGCAGAATCTAGGTGGTATTGGCAGGATCTATTTTGAAGAGCCGCCAGCTTATCAGATTACTGTGCATAAAAAAACGGCTAAAACCCCAGATTGGTTTAAAGAAAGTGTTATGTATCAGATCTTTCCGGACCGTTTTTACAACGGAAATCCGGACGGGCGGGTGTGTAACCCTAAGAAAAACAGTTTAATTCATGCCGCTTGGGAGAATAAACCGTATTATATACGCGATATGGATGATAAGCATATTGTGGCGTATGATTTTTTTGGTGGCAATTTGCTGGGCGTTATAAAAAAATTACCCTATCTTCATGATCTGGGGATTAGTGTGTTATATCTAAATCCAATTTTTGAGTCGGCTAGCAATCATCGTTATGATACAGGTGATTACAAAAAAATTGATCCCATGCTCGGCGATGCGGAAATATTTCGTGAGTTATGCACCAAAGCCAAGGAGCTTAATATTTCCATTATCTTAGACGGGGTATTTAGTCATACTGGCAGTGACAGTGTATATTTTAATAAAGAGGGCAGCTACCCTGGTCTTGGTGCGTATCAGTCTTCTGATTCACCATATTATAAATGGTATCGCTTTTTAAAGTATCCTGATGAGTATGAATCATGGTGGGGCATTGGGACACTGCCTAATGTCGAAGAAAAGGAGCCTTCTTATGTTGATTTTATCATTGAAGGCAAAGACAGTGTTGTTAAGCACTGGCTACATGAAGGGGCAGCAGGCTGGCGGCTTGATGTTGTTGACGAACTGCCTGACGAATTTGTAAAAAAATTATATAAAAATTTGAAAGCAGTAAATCCTGATCATGTGCTTATTGGTGAAGTCTGGGAGGATGCCTCTTTAAAAACAAGTTACGGGCAGCGCCGCGAGTATTTGTGGGGCGATGAGCTGGATTCGGTGATGAATTATCCTTTCAGGGCTATTTTGCTGGGCTTTCTGCTGGGCGAGAAAACAGCAGAGAGTGCTAATAGCGCTCTCATGAGTTTGTATGAAAATTATCCGCGTGAAAATTTCTATGCCATGATGAATTTAGTCGGCAGTCATGATGTGCCGCGGGCTCTTACTCTGCTCGGCGGAGCGCCTCCGGCTGACACTTTGACAGCCGGGCAGCAGTATGAATTTCATTTAGGCGAAAAAGAAAAAGAGTTGGCTATTGCCAGAATGAAGCTCCTTAGTTTATGGCAGATGACTTTTCCCGGCGTACCTTGCATTTATTATGGTGATGAAGCTGGGCTTGAAGGCTATAAAGATCCCTATAATCGCGCAGCATATCCATGGGGCCGGGAAAATGAAGAACTGTTGGCCTGGTATAAAAAGATAATAAAAATTCGCAATCAGTATGATGTATTTAAAAGCGGGGCCTGGGAGCCTTTATACGCTGAGGGTGATGTCTATGCGTTTATCCGGCGTATTGAAAATGGAAGGGATGTTTTTGATAGATTGAGGCCTGATAATGTTGCAATTATATTATTAAACCGCAGTTCAAGCAGTACTGCCGCCTTGAATCTTAATGTCCAGGGGAAGTGCCGTGGTCAGCTTACGAATCTGCTCGCTGAAACAGAAATGTTTGAGGTAAAAGACGGTGGACGCTTGCAGCTCGAATTAGCGCCTCTTACTGGAAAAATTCTGCTGCAAGTGGAACAAGATGCATTCTCCCGTAAAGCCGGTGTGCTTTTACATCCCACCTCGCTGCCGTCTCGGTACGGCATTGGGGATTTAGGGAAAGAGGCCTATGAGTTTGTCAATTTTTTGCATAGTGCCAAACAAAAACTGTGGCAGGTACTGCCGCTCAATCCGGTTGGGTATGGTGAATCACCATACCAGTGCCTATCCGCCTTTGCCGGCAATCATCTGCTGATTTCTTTAGGGAAACTTGTACAATCAGGCCTTCTTCAGAAGGAAGATGTTACAGGGCATCCGGTATATAATGAAAATGCGGTAGAATTTGCAGCCGTCAGGGAGTTTAAGGAAAGGGCATTGTTTAAGGCCTTTCAGCGCTTTAACGAGCAGGAACAGCCGGCGGATTATTTGACTTTTATCAAGGAAAATGCGCTATGGTTAGAGGATTATTCACTGTATATGGCGCTGAAGAAGCACTTTGGCGGTATGCTGTGGACTAAATGGGATGCTAAACTGGTGCGTCGTGATGCGGCTGGGCTCGCGTATTATACCGAACTTTTAGCACAGGATATTGCGTATCATAAATTTTTGCAATTTCTATTTTTCTCGCAGTGGCATAAGCTAAAGCAGTATGCCAATCGTATGGGGATAGAGATTATTGGCGATATGCCGATCTTTGTTTCCTACGACAGCAGTGATGTATGGGCTCACCAAAAACTTTTCAAGCTGGATGGTAAAGGCTGCCCGCTGACTGTAGCAGGAGTGCCGCCTGACCGGTTTAGCGAAGATGGTCAGCGTTGGGGCAATCCTCATTATGACTGGCTAGAAATGAAAAATGATGATTATTTATGGTGGCGGCAGCGGTTTATGTTTTTACACAAGCTGGTAGATATTATTCGTGTGGATCATTTCCTAGGGTTTGAAAATTATTTTGAAATTCCAGCAAATGAGGAAACGGCGGTTAACGGAATTTGGGTCAAGGGTCCGGGGGCTAAGTTCTTTGCCGTGCTGGAAAAATACCTGGGCAAATTGCCGCTTATTGCCGAAGATCTGGGTGTTATTACGCCAGCAGTGGAAGATTTAAAAAACAGTTTTCATTATCCCGGGATGAAAGTGCTGCAGTTTGGTTTTTATCGTGAGCTGATGGATGCCGACATACCGCCGGTATATGAGAAAAATGCCGTAATGTATACCGGAACACATGATAATGATACGCTTTGCAGCTGGTATAAAATAGCACTGGAAGAAGAACGTAACATGATAAACTATGTGTTAAAAACTCTTGGCTGTAAAGCACCGCCGCCGGAAGAAGAGTTTTGTTGGCGGCTTATTGAATATGCGTATCAAAGCAATGCTAATACAGTTATTATTCCGGTGCAGGATCTTCTTTGTCTTGGACGCAGCGCACGCATGAATACACCGGGAACGGTAGGCGGCAATTGGCAGTGGCGTCTTAGAAAAAACGTATTGGGTGAGAAGCTCATACATAAACTTACTGCGCTGACGCTAAAATATAATCGCTAAAGATACTGCTATTGTAAACAGACTTGCGTGATAGGACGCAAGTCTTATTTTTGCTGATTTACAAAGTGAATAGAGGGTTTTGCTACTATGTATGGAACTTCATTGTTATAGAAAGAATTTTGCAAACCTTATCAGTTTTTGCGGGTGCATGTGTTATAATTAATAGGTAGTAATTTACAGGTTCGAATTTGTTGGCCTCCATGGACTTTCTTGCAATAAAAGACAGCATAAATATTTCAGCCTTAAAATGCTGAGATGTTCTTGCTTTTCTTATGTTTTAACAACGCATCGCCTTTTATTTAGGTAAATATTTCAGTTTATATGGAGGGATAGTATGGCGGACGCTTTATATACGGTAGAAAAGGAATGTCCGGTTTGTGATAAGATGTTTAATGTGACCAGA
>JAJFUN010000187.1 GCA_021372375.1 Pelosinus sp.
GGCACAACTCTATATTGTAGGAGATGGTCCTTTGAGGGCACAACTGGAAGAACAGGCACGAAATCTAGGAATTGCTGAAAATGTAGTTTTTACTCGAAATTTGGATAACTATAGTATAAAAATACTTTTAAACGAATGTGATATGCTTGTTTTACCTTCTATTGCCAACAGTGAAGCTTTTGGCTTAGTACAACTCGAAGCTATGGCTTGCTCAAAGCCTGTTATAAATACTTCACTTCCGACAGGTGTACCCTATGTAAGCTTACACGAACAAACCGGCTTAACTGTACCGCCAGGCGACGCAATTGCACTTGGTAAAGCAATGCAGCGGCTCATTGATAATGATAGCGAAAGAATACAAATGGGCATGCGTGCAAAAGCTCGTATTATGGGATACTTTAATTTAGACAGTATGCTTGATAAAGTATTTGAGCTTTATCATAATATACTCAAAACCGGGCCTTAATACAAATGAATAGATTTGACAAAAACGGAATAATTCGCTAATTTAATTGGCAGTTTTATTCCAAATCACAAGCTTCCAGCCATTTTCCGTAGTATTTAAATAATATTTAAGAAGCCGGCTGAACGCCGGCTCCTGTAACGCTGGATAAATTAGAGGCTATTTGGTTCCAATGCTTCGCTCAGCCATCTCTATTGCTTTCTTAACGATGTTGCCGCAGTCTCTCGATGAAACCGAGCCCCAGCCTTCAGCCTCTACCGTACTGTAGACTCCAAGCTCTTTTGCAATTTCGTGCTTCAGTTGATCGGACATCAAACTTTTATGTCTACTCACAGTAACGCCTCCTTTTTTCGGGTAAACCCGTTTAGCAGCGCACAATATTATCATTCCCCGATACAGAAATTTTATAAACCGGATTTTTTATATCAACAGGTTACCATTTGTACATTATGTTAATATACTATACCAACAGGTTTTATGATATTTTGGTTAAATTGATTTGGCAGGTGGTGGCTTTATGACTGACCGTGAATTGTTTGCGCGGCTTATTCGTTGCGAGGCCGAGGGTGAAGGCGAGGACGGTATGAAAGGTGTTGCTACGGTTGTAATGAACCGTGTCAATGTGGCAGATGGTGAATACCTGCGGACTGGTCAGGGCAGCCTGCGCAGAGTAATTGAACAGCCTTATCAGTTCACGTGTCTGCTTGATCAGGTGTACGGCCAGGCAAATCCGCAGAATGTATGGAATATTCCTGCCGAGCAGATTCATTATGATATCGCTGACTGGGCTTTGTCCGGAAATGTGTTGTCCGGCGTTGCGCCATGCCTCTGGTACTACAACCCGTACAGTCCTACTTGTGAGAGTGTGTTCCCCAGGAATGGCTCCGGCAGCCTTTTCAACAGAATAAACGAGCACTGCTTCTACCAGCCGACTTCTTTGTATTACCAGACTTAATACGAAGGCGGAAGCTTGGGACAGCTTTAAAACTTGAGTTGGCATCGGATCAATAAATTGAACAAACTAAATGGCCGCCGTAGTTAGCGGCGAAATGGAGGATTTTATGAGATATAGGGATGATATGATGAATAAAATGCCATACATGAACAATGTAAATGTCATGGGAACAATGATGCAAAACGGTTCTTATATGGGAGAGCCGAACAGTTCGGCGCTTGGGGCTCAAATGCTGCCGAAAACAATGCCTGAGGCTGGTTCAGGTAAAATGCCAGCCGCCATGCCCGCAGCTGGAGGTAAAACAATGCCTGAAGCCGGATTTAAAACATCACCCGCGGCCGGTGCGTATCCTTTACCTGCACCCGCGGCCGGTATGTACCCTTCGCCTGCGGCCGGATCCGGAATGATTCCTGCAGCCTTTCCTGCGACTGCAGCCGTAACAACGACTAGTCCTGCTGTTCCGTCCGCATCGGGATGCGGTGCTCAGGTGTATCCGACTGCAACAATGCAAAGCGGCGCCGGAGCTGCTCCGACGGCGCCGGGCTGGACACAGATGCCGACAACAGTGGAAAGTCCGCTGTTTACCCCCGGATTTTTAAGGACGCAGATCGGCAGAAGGATGCGGGTTGAGTTCCTGATAGGCACAAGCAACCTGACGGACAGAACCGGCACTCTGGTAGCTGTCGGCGCTAGTTACATTTTGATACGGCTAATTGATTCCGATGATCTGATGATGTGCGACTTATACTCAATCAAATTCGTTACGATCTTTAGGTAAGAGGGTGCCTGTAAAAGGGGAAGTTGCAGCTTCCCCCTTCGTTTCTGTCAATGGTATCCTTCTTATTTTTACAGCCTTGGCAGAATAATTTCAAACATAATGATAAGGGCGGAAGCCACGATTAAGAAAACTTCCAATGCCCAAAAAGCCAACTTCCCAATATTCTTCGAGTTATCTATATAAAATTTTTTTACCGGACCCGCATTTTTATAATCTACCGCTGCCATTATGTTTTTCAATTCCCTGTTTAGTTTTAGCTTATTTCTAAAGCTCTTGTCTTTTAGCCTGCTGTTACCTTCCTGCTCAATAAAGCTCATAACGGCTTTGTCAAATTCCGAATAGCCTTTCACGCTTCTGTCCATAATATCGTGTCTGTTCAATGAATTCCTTATTGAAAAAAATGAACGTTCGCTAAATACATTCTCCTCGTATGCCCAAAAAATGAAATTAAAAGCCTCATTAATACTTTTCCCGGATATATATTTAATGATCCCGCCATAGTCATAAGCGGTTCTGTTATAAATATCATATTCGCTTATCCTTCTGCCGTTTTTAAATGCCAATATGATAATCCAATAATTGTAGCTGTTTACTTTCGCCGCAAAAAGTTTTTTTATCAATTCCTTGAATTTGCATACATAGTTATCGTCAAGCTCCGATAATAATGCTTCCGCTTTTTCCTCTGACAAATCATAGCCACCTGCCAAAAGGTCCTCCAGACATCTGAGGATTCTATAATTGGGTTCATTGCGAAAAGCGCTGAACTGCCTGCAAATGGCAGATAAATTATCATTTGTGACGTACCCGGGTTCAAGGCTTCTGAATGCTATTTCCTTAACGGTTTCCGATAAGTCCTTCGCATAACTCTCATAGCCAGCTCTTTCACTATCGGCGGGACAATTTTTCACGAAATCCTCCAGGCCTTTTTGTATCAGCTTATCCGCGGCAAGCTTGTTCGTCTCTTCTGTAAACAGCCT